>DATKHX010000193.1:0-3078 GCA_035510075.1 Allostellaceae bacterium | reverse complement strand
GGGCCGAATTCGGTCGAGCCCGCAGCGGGCAGGTCGGCGAGGTCGCGCGCCGCCTCGATGATCGCCATGTGCATCCCAAAGCAGATGCCGAAATACGGCACCCGGCGCTCGCGGGCGAAGCGGGCGGCTTCGATCATGCCGTGGGTGCCGCGCACCCCAAAGCCGCCGGGGACGAGAATGCCGTGCACCCCGTCGAGCTTGTGGACCGCCTCGGCCTCGAACACCTCAGCATCGATCCAGTCGAGATCGACCCCGACATTGTTGGCGATGCCGCCGTGAGTCATCGCTTCGGCCAAGGATTTGTAGCTGTCCGGCAGATGCGTGTATTTGCCGACAACCGCGATCGTGACCCGCCCCTCGGGCTTGTGGATCAGGTCGACGATTTCGCGCCAGCGTCCGAGATCGGGCTCGGGCGCGTGGAGCCCGAAATGCGTGCAAACTTCCCGGTCGAAGCCTTCGGCATGGTACGCCGCGGGCACGCCATAGATCGTGTCGATGTCGATGGCGGGAATGACCCGGCTTTCGCGGAGATTGCAGAAGAGGGCGATCTTCTGGCGCGCGCCGGGTGGGATCGGCCTGTCGCAGCGGCACAAGAGGATGTCGGGCTGGATGCCGAGCGCCAGCAATTCCTTGGTCGAATGCTGCGTCGGCTTGGTCTTGAGCTCGCTCGCCGAGGCGATATAGGGGACCAACGTCAGGTGTACATATAGCACCCGCTCGCGGCCGAGCTCATAGCCGAGCTGACGAATCGCTTCAAGAAACGGCAGACTCTCGATGTCGCCGACGGTGCCGCCGATCTCGCACAACACGAAATCCTCGCCGTCGAGATCGGCTTGGATGAATTCCTTGATCGCGTCGGTGACGTGCGGGATGACTTGGACCGTGGCGCCGAGATATTCGCCGCGGCGCTCGCGGCTGATCACGGTCGAGTAAATCCGGCCGGTCGTGACCGAATCGCTGCGCCGCGACGGGACCCCGACATAGCGCTCGTAATGGCCGAGGTCGAGGTCGGTCTCGGCGCCGTCATCGGTGACGTAGACCTCGCCGTGCTGATATGGGCTCATCGTGCCCGGATCGACGTTGAGGTAGGGGTCGAGCTTGCGCAGCCGCACCCGAAACCCGCGCGCCTGCAATAGCGCACCGAGTGCTGCAGCCGACAAGCCCTTGCCGAGAGAGGAGACCACGCCGCCGGTAATGAAGATGAACCGCGTCATGGAATCTCACACTACAGCATCGGACATCGCGGTCATATTGGTAAATGCGTGGGTCCGAGCCGCGCATGGCTCGGTTGCAGGATCGATCCGCGCAAAACGGTCGCCCAGGGCTGCTAACGGGCGAGAGGCGCGCTCGGCGCGGCGGGCTTGGCCGGGGCCGATGGGGCCGGGGCGGAAGGGGCCGTCGGAGCAAGAGGAACCGCCGGCCTGCCCGGCGCAGCGGGGGCACCCTGGTCGATGATCGACACCGGGGCCCGCTCGCGATTGTGCAGCACGACCAGCAGCACGCTCGTGGTCATGAAGGCGGCGGCGAGAACCGCTGTCGCACGGGTCAGCAGGTTTGCGGTCGAGCGGCCCGTCATGAATCCCGACATGCCGCCGCCCATGCCGAGCGCGCCGCCCTCGCTCTTTTGCAACAGAACGACGCCGACGAGCGCGACCGCGACCATGATGTGAATGGCAAGAAGCAGAATGAGCATGGCCGGAATTTAGGCACTCGGACGGGCCGTGGCCAGCCTCCCCAAATCGCCTCAACCGCAGCCGCGGGCGATCGCCCAGAACGAATCGGCGTCGAGGCTGGCGCCGCCGACCAGCGCCCCGTCGACATCGGCGAGACCGAGAATCCCGGCGGCGTTGTTCGGATTGACCGAACCGCCGTAGAGGATCCGCGCTCCGGGCGTCAGGCGCGCGCGAATCGCCGCGTGCATCACCGCGATGTCGTCGAAAGTGGCGCTGAGCCCGGTGCCGATCGCCCAGACCGGCTCGTAGGCCACGACCAGCCGGTCGCGGTCGAAGCCGTCCGGGATCGAGCCACCGAGCTGGGCGTCGACCACGTGGATCTCCTCGCCCGCTTCGCGTTGCTGACGGGTCTCGCCGACGCAGAGAATTGCCGCGAGCCCGGCGCGCCGCGCGGCGGCGATCTTCTCGCGGACGAGCGCATCGGTTTCGCCATGGCCGTAGCGGCGTTCGGAATGACCGAGGATGACGTGGGTGCATCCGGCGTCGGCCAGCATCTCGGCGCTGACGTCGCCGGTAAACGCACCTTTCGGCGCCGGATGGCAATCCTGCGCGCCGAGGGCGATGCCGCTCCCGGATATCGCCGCTTGCACCGGCGCAAGCAGCGTCGCCGGCGGACAAATCAACAAGTCGCAGCCGAGATTCGCCCCGCCCGCTGCCGTCCGCGCCCGCCGCGCCAGCTCGCCCGCCAACGCCACGCCCTCGGCGTGCAACCCGTTCATCTTCCAATTGCCGGCAACGAGCTTTTTTTGCGTCGTCATCCGCCCCAACTCCCCGAGCCGCCGAGGGGAGTTGCGGCCCCGCCGGCAGCTGCCTATCATCAGTGCAATCACGATCACACCGGCACCGGGGCAGGTCAACCTCCCCTGGCCATTGTCGAGAGGCCGTTCGCCTCCATGCTGCAAGCAATTCGCTCGAGGGCTGGTTCCGTCGTCGTCAAAGGGCTGTTCGCGTTATTGATCCTGACGTTCGGGATCTGGGGGATCGGCGACATTTTTCGCAACCGCCCGACCGACACGACGGTCGCCACCGTCGGCGGCCAGAGCATCGACGCCAACGCGTTGCAGACCGCACTTCAGCCCGCGCTCGAGCGCCTAGGCATGCAACTCGGCACCCAAGTCGATCTGCGCCAGGCCAAGCAGATGGGCGTCGTCGAACAGGTGCTGGGCCAGCTGGTAGACCATAGGCTCCTCGACCAGGAAGTCCGGCGCATGCAGCTCGACATTTCAGACGGCGTGATCCGCGATACGATCACGCAGGATCCGATGTTCCACGGCCCTGGGGGAGCGTTCGACCGCGGTGCGTTCAACACGCTGCTGGCAGCGAACCATATGACCGAGCCCCAATA
>DATKHX010000192.1:0-2516 GCA_035510075.1 Allostellaceae bacterium | reverse complement strand
GGGGTCGCTTGGATCGACGGCGAGCTTTGGCACGGCACCTGGGAAGGTGACGAGAGCGATGTGAGGCGGGTCGATCCCGGAACGGGCAAGGTCCTGGAGAGGCTCGAAATGCCGCCCGGGTCGGGCGTGTCGGGGCTCGAGTCCGACGGCGGCGATCAGTTCTTCTGCGGAGGTGGAAGCAGCGGGAAGGTGAGAGTCGTCCGCCGGCCCAAGCGAGGGGCCAGAGCGGCGTGAAGACCTGCGGCTGCCGCGCTGCCGCCAGGTCCTCTCCAGCGGGTCTCGTTCATTTCCGATCCGTCCGACGAGCGATGCACGAGGCGCCACCGGATCAGCGAAAGGCAGGGATGACTTTGGAGGCGAACAGCTCCAGATGCGTTTGCGCCCAGCGCGGCGGCAGTCCGGGTGGCAGCGTCCATGAGTAGAAGTGGGTCAGCGGGACGGTGTCGGCGAAATTGCGGATCATGCCGATCGCCGTATCGGGATCGACGACCTGAAGAAGGCCGCTCCTGCGCAGGTCTTCCCGATCGTTCAGGTGCGGGGCAAGCGGCTGCAAGCCAGCCGCCGATAGCCAGACCGAGTAATCATTGACCTGATAGATGACGTGGTCGGCGGCCTCGGCAAAGGTCTTTTCGGGGTCGTCGGAGACGATCAGACACCAAGAGCCGCTTGCGAAGCGAACGTTGTCCGTCGGCCGGTGCTCTTTCTGCAAGCCGGCGAGATAGCTGTCATACACTTCCCGGTTCGCCCCAGGCACCGTGAATCCGTCGCCGAACCGGACGGCGCGGCGCAGCGCAGCGGGTGTGAAACCGCCGAGCCAGATCGGCGGGTGCGGTTTCTGGATCGGCGCGGGCGTCACCCTGACATTTTGGAAATCGAAGAACTCGCTGTTGAAGGTGACAGTCTCTCCGGCGAGCGCGCGGCGGATGATCTCAAGGGCTTGGTCGGTACGTTTCCCGCGCTCCTTGGAGGGGACGCCGAAACCTTCGAATTCCTCGCCTTTGAAGCCGATCCCGGCCCCGAGCTCAAAGCGGCCGCCCGAGATGATGTCGACGATCGCGATATCCTCAGCCAAGCGGATCGGATTGTGAAAAGGCATCAGGAGCACGCCCGAGGCGATGCGGACACGCTCGGTTCGGGCGGCTATCGCCGCGGCCGCGGGGAGGATCGAAGGCAGATACCCGTCCTCGATGAAGTGATGCTCGGACAGCCAAACGTCATCGAAGCCGTTGTTCTCGCCCCAGGCGATCTGGTCGAGGATCTCGCGGTAGAGCCGGTCGGCGGGTTGATGCCATTGCGCCGGGTTCCGAAAATCGTACCAAAGGCCGAAACGGATTTTTCGGTTGCTCATGTCTTGCCTCTCCTGACTGAAAGGCGGCGTTTCTATGAGCGCCGCTGAAAAGCGCGTTGTCAGATTTGAGCGGCGCCGCCATCCACGAAGAGCTCGATGCCGGTGACGTAGGCGCTGTCGTCGGAGGCGAGGAACACCGCCGCCTTGCCGAGATCGTCAGGGGTGCCCATCCGGCCGAGCGGGACCGAGGCGATCGCCGATGCGCGTACCTCATCGGTCATGAACTGCGCGACGCCGGGCGTATCCGTATGGCCCGGGCTCAAGACGTTGACCCGGATGCCGCGTCCCTTGAGGTCGGCGGTCCAGGTGCGAGCAAACGAGCGCACGGCCGCCTTTGCCGCATTGTACACAGAGAGGGAAGCAAAACCCTTGATCGACGCCATCGAGCCGGTGAGGATCACCGACGAACCTCTGCCAATATCGGCAGGGCCTTCTGCACGGTGAAGAGCAGCCCGCGCACATTGGTATTGAACGTCTTGTCGAAGTGCTCCTCGGTGATCTCCCCGAGCGCGCCGAATTCGTAGAACCCGGCATTCGCCGCCAGCACATCGATGCGTCCGACCTGAGCCCGGATATGCGCAAAAATGCGGTCGAGATCCGCGAGGCCCGACACATCGCCCTGAATCGCTGCAACCTTGCCGCCGATCGAGTTGATGGCCTTGTCCAGCTCCGTCGGACGGCGGCCGGTGATAAAGACGCGGGCGCCTTCTTCGGCGAAGCGCTTGGCGATGCCGAGCCCAATCCCTGTGCTGCCGCCCGTCACCAGCGCGACTTTGTTTGTGAGCTTGCCAGTCATTCGGATTTTCCTGCGGATTAACCTTGGCGAGAGGGTACAGTCGACAGCAGCGGGCCGAGCCCTTCCGCCATCGTCGGATGCGCGATGACCGCGTCGCGCAGCCGCTGGTACGGCAGGCCTGCCAGCATCGCGGTCTGCACGGCGGCCATGACCTCGCCGGCCTCCGAGCCGATCATCGCGAAGCCGAGGATGTGGTCGTCGCTGCCGACGAGGACCTTCATGAATCCTAGCGTTTCGTCGGTTGCCTCGGTGCGCAGCACGTTGCTCATCGGGAGGCGGCCAACGCGCACCGCTATTCCTTCTGCGCGCGCCTCGTTTTCGCTGAGGCCGACGCGCGCCAGCGGCGGGTCGGTAAACATGCAATAGGGAACG
>DATKHX010000191.1:0-7397 GCA_035510075.1 Allostellaceae bacterium | reverse complement strand
TCGTGCAAATGGCGCACGACGCCGATGCGCAAACCTCTGATGTCGCCGGTTAATGCCGCGCGATAGTCCGGGACCGGGTACGAGGCGCTCGCCGGGTCCTTCGGGTCATGGCCGGCGATCGCCTGCAGCAGGACGGCACAGTCCTCGACCGTCCAGGTCATCGGCCCGGCATGGTCGAAGCTGAACGAGTTGGCGTAGACACCGCAGCGGCTGACCAGCCCATAGGTCGGCTTCAGCCCGACGATGCCGCACAACGCCGCTGGCCCCCGGATCGACCCGCCGGTATCGGAGCCGAGGGCGGCCGGCACCAGCCCCGCAGCGACCGCCGCCCCCGAGCCGCTCGACGAACCGCCGGTGAAATGGTCGCGGTTCCACGGGTTGCGGGCCGGCGGCCAAGGCAGGTCGAAGGATGGTCCGCCATGCGCGAATTCGTGGGTCGCGAGCTTGCCCATCAGCACCGCGCCAGCGTCGTGCAGCTTCGTCACGGTCGTCGCGTCGAAATTGGGGACCGTGTCGATGCAGGCGCGCGAATGCCCGGTCGTGCGGATACCGGCGGTAGCGTAGATGTCCTTGAGCCCGAACGGGATGCCGTGCATCGCTCCGCGATAGTGGCCGGCGGTGATTTCGCGCTCGGCGGCGCGCGCCTGGTCGAGCGCGCGATCCGGTGTCGGCAGCAGATACGCGTTTAGCTGCGGGTCGAGCGCCTCCGCCCGGCGGATCAGCGCCGCCGTCAATTCGACCGGCGACAAATCCTTCTTCTCGATGCGCCGGGCCGACTCCGCGACGGTCATAAAGGTAAGCTCGGTCGACGGCGATGTCATGTCATCGGGCACGGGTGCGGACTCCTCGACGGATGGGACAGGCGGTCGGGCGAGTGTCGAGGCTCAGCCGGGCGGGGCCACCGACAGGCGGCCGACGACGCCGTGGCGCTCGATCAGGCGGGCGACGAGGCCGGACTTCTTCGCCTCCTCGACAAAATCGCGCAGAAACGCGGCGCCAGCGGCATTCGCCCTTGCGGTGCCGACCGCCTGCTGCACGGCGGTGAACTGGCCGTCGAGGATGCGCGAGCCGGACCGCGCCTTTTGCACTTCGAGCAGGCCAGGCCGCAACCCGGCATAGGCGTCGAGCCCCTCGTCGTCGAACGCCTTGAGTGCCGCCTCGGCATTGTCGAATTGCAGCAGCTCGCCCTGTTTGTAGTTGTTCTCGAGCCATAGGCCGTAGGCGCTGCGCGCCGTGACGGCGGCACGCCTGCCGGGCCTGTCGACCTCGGCGATCGTCTGCAAAGGCGAGCCCGCCGGCACCAGGTAGGTCGCCTCGATCTCGACATACGCGGCGGTGAAGTCGATCTTTTCGGCGCGCTGCGGCTCGGCGCCGATCAGCCCGATGTCCCATATGCCGGTCCCGGCCGCGTCGGCCAGTTCGCCTGGCCGGGCATACGGGACATAGGCGATCGGCACACCCAGCCGCTGGGCGATTTCGCGCGCCATGTCGGGGGCGACGCCGACCGGGTCGCCGGACGGGGTCTTGCCGGTCACCAGCAGGAAGTTGCCCATGTTGATCGCGGCGCGCAAAACGCCGGTCGGCGCCAGCTCGGATGTTGCTTCGTCAGGCATCGGGTCACGTCCGGGTATGGTGGGAGGGTCGTCCTATCCTGAAGGATCGGCGCCGTCTCGGCACGTGAAAATTGGGCGGGGTGCTAATATGCCGGTACGGATGTGAGCGGGAAGGAGAGGAGTGGATGGGTGAGGAACGCGACGCGATGAAAAAGCCGTTTCAGCTGGAAGAAGCGACGATCGACGAGCTGCATCGGGCGATCCGCGCCGGCGAGACGACGGTCGTCGCGGTCGTGCAGCACTATATCGACCGCGCCCGCGCCTATAACGGCGTCGCGAGCGTGCTCGTGACCGAGGACGGCGCTCCGGTGCCGGATGCGGTCGGCACGGTGCGGGCCGGGTCGCCGCTGCGTTTTCCGATCGCGACGGTCGAGGCCGCGACGCTCTTTCCCGACCTCGACAAATACGAGGGGCCGGCGCTCGAATTCGGGCACATGGAGGCGACCGCGTCCGATCCCGCGGTGCAGCAGCAATACGGCATGATCGCCGGCATTCCCGAGGCGGGCCAATTGAACGCGCTCGCCACGTTGAATATTCGCGGCGAGCGTTCGGTCACCTGCCGCGGCGATTTCGACCGCCACCCGTCGCGAGGGCCGCTGCCGCCGGGGGCGCCGCCGGTTTGCGAACACTTCCGGCAGCTGCCCGACGCGCTCGAACGCGCCGCCGAGCTCGACACCCGCTACGGCCGCACTCCGCCGCTCGACGAGATGCCGATGTACGGTGTCGTCTTCTCGTTCAAGGACCCGTTCGACACCAAGGATATGCGCACGACCGCCGGCGGCGACGCGGCCTACGACATCGATTTCCCGGCGCGCGATCACATCCTCGTCGAGCAGCTGCGCGGCAAGGGCGCCATCATTTTCGCCAAGGCGGCGTGCACCGAATACAATGGCCGCGCCGGCAACCCTGGCGGGCGCCACGCGCCGGAAAGGGTGCTGCCCTCGACTCTGGGCTACCAACGTTCGAGCTGGGCCGGCAATCCTGCCAACCCCTATGACACGACCCGCGCCGCCTCGCTCGGCTCGTCCTCAGGATCGGGCGTGTCGGTCAGCGCCAATCTTGTGATGTGCAGCCTCGGCGAGGAGACGCGCGCCTCGACCCGCGGCCCCGCCAACCACAACGCCGTGGCGCTGATCCTGCCGCACAAGGCGATGCTCGGCTTCAACGGCGGGGCGATCGGCGCCGACATCTATTGCGACCGCAGCGGTATTTTGGCGCGCACGATCGGCGACTGTGCCCGGGTGCTCGACGCGCTGAAGGACGCCGAGCGTGGCTATTACGACCCGCGCGACCCCTATACGACGGTGCCGCGCTCATCGGTTTTGGCGGGCGGATATGCGGGCCACGCCAAGGGCTCGGGCGTGCCGGGTACGCTGAAGGGCCGACGCATCGGGGTCATCCGCGAATCGATGCTGGTGCGGCCCGGCGAAAACGCGACCGTGCCGATCACCACTGCCGCCGCGGCCGAGATTAAGGCGGTGCTCGGCGGCAGGCTCGGCGCGAGCCTGGTCGAATCGGCCGACCCATTATGGGAGTGCGACCCCGAGATCGAGCAGATGAACCCCGATTTCCGCCGCGCATTGGCGCGGCTGGTGCCCGTGTTCATGCCTGATCTGCTGTTCCGGCTGGGATCTGACGGGACGCCCGTTTTCAAGGAATTCGCCGCCGCGATCCGCCCGACCGAATTCCTGCCCGGCACGGTTTTCGGGTCGGGCGCGATGGCGCCAATCGACTATTTCGTCGAGCTGGCCGAAGGGCGAGTCGAGCCGCCCGCCAATCTCGACATCGCCACGATCCAGGAACAGCAGCTGGCGATGTCGTTCCGCTTTCACATTCCGCAATATCTGTCGCGGCGCGCCGCTGACTGGCGGGCGTACGGCTTTACCGAAACTCTGATCGATTTCGCGGCCCTCAACGCGCGCTCGAAATTCTGGGGCGACGACGGCCGCGCCGCGTTTAAGAACTGGGAGGAGGTCGCCGACCCGCGCAACCCGCCGGGCGGGCGCCAGGGTGTGGACGAGCGTATCATGCTGCGCGAATTGCTGCGCCGGGTCGACATGATGGTGATCCTCGAAAATCGGCTCGACGCGCTGGTCCGGTTGCACACGCCGTTGCCGCCGGCGAAGATCGGCGGCGCCCACGACCCGCTCGGAGGCCCGTCCAATCTGCGCCTCGAAACCTTTTACGGCCCGAATGCGGGCCTGACCGAAGTGCTGGTCCCGGCCGGCTATGTCACCACCGTCTACGACCCGGTCTTCACGCTCAACCGCGACCGCACCCGCTACATCCCAGTGGCCGCCGCGACCCCGACCGAGCTGCCCACGCCCGGCCTGCCCTTCTCGCTCGTCTTCCGCGCCGAGCCCGGCAAGGAGGACACCTTGCTCGAAATTGCGTCCTCCTACGAAGCCGCCTCCCAGCGCCGCATCCCACCCCCCGCCTTCGGCCCATTGGCGGAGCGGTGAACCATCAGGGTCGAGGGCCGAGCAGTTCGATCAGCCCGGCATACCGCACCGTTGAAGGTCAATAGCCGGCGTTCGCCATTTGCGAGCATGGTCGCGACGATGTCGGCGTGCACCTGACGGCCGCCGAAGCGAAAGCGACTACACAGCACAAACCGGTTCACCCGCAGCAGCATGTGTAGCCGGGCCCGCAGATCTCGTGGGCGGCCCTCGCAGACGATCAGCCCGGCCGCTCTCAGTGCACGCCCCACCGCTTCGCTCGCCGCAACGCCCTTGCCGTGATTGAGATATTGCGTGAGCGGCGTCGAGCGGTCGGGGTCGATGCACGCGATTTCGGCGCCGACATCGGCGAACAAGCCGGCCGCAGACCGCGCCGCCATCCTCCGATCGAGCTGGACCACTCGAAACCCTGTCAATAAACCCATCGGCAGCGTCTTCCAGTTTCCCGCAGCGACGTGGCCAGTTTCTCGCGGCGCGAGATGATAGCCGATGATGGATTACTGGTTCGCGGTGATAGCCGGGACCGCTCTCGACGCCGATCGTAGCGCGAAGTGCGCTTCGATCCAGGAAAGCAGCGTACGCTGGGCTGGGCCGCCCTCCGTTGACACCTTTGGGAACGGGGTCTAAGTCACCCGCCGCGTAATCCCCGTGAAACGCCACCCTTCGCCAAGGATGCGATGTCTCCGATATCCTGCCGCATCGCCGGCACTGGGCTTGCCTGGCAGCCGGCCTTCGCCATTCGACCCTTGGCGCCTTGTGGTGCGGACTGAGCCCGGCCGGAGCGCAGGCGGCCGAGAACGACCCGTCCCAGAGAAAGCGTTTGGATGAACCCCGCTGCTCGGCCGCTGTCGCCGCATCTTCAGATCTATCGTTGGCAGCTCACTTCGGTGATGTCGATCCTGCACCGCGCCAGCGGCGTGGCACTCTGCGCCGGCGGCGTGCTGCTGGTATGGTGGCTGGTTGCCGCCGCCTCCGGCCCGGAGGCCTACAGCTCGGTGCAGGATTTCCTCGGCTCCTGGCTCGGGATCGTGCTGCTGCTCGGCTGGAGCGCGGCATTGTTCTACCATTTGTCCAACGGCATCCGGCATCTGGTCTGGGATACCGGGCATGCCCTCGATCTGCGATCGACCTATCTCGGCGGTTGGATCGTGGTTGCGGCGACCGCGGTCCTGACCGCGATCGCCTGGGCCGCCGGCATTTCCCACTGGGTCGGTTGAGGTGGCGTTGTCCAGGATGCGCGAGAGGCCGGCACCGCGGATGCGCTCGCCGCTAAGCGGCGCGATCGGCCTCGGCTCGGCCAAGGAGGGGGTCGGGCACTGGCTCGCGCAGCGGGTGACGGCGGTGGCGCTGGTGCCGCTCGCGCTGTGGTTCGTCATCGCGGTGATCGAGCTGACCGGCGCCGATTTCGACGCGATGCAGGACTGGGTCGGCCGCCCGCTGCCGGCGATCCTCTTGGTGCTGCTGCTGATCGCGACCTTTTACCATGCGGCACTCGGCTTGCAGGTCGTGATCGAGGACTATGTTCATGGCGAGCTCACACGGCTCGGGCTGGTGATCCTCACCCGCCTCGTTTGCATCGCGCTCGCCGTCGCCGGGATCGTCGCGGTGCTGACATTGGCGCTTGGAGCTGCGGACTAGCTGACCAGGAGTAGTGCTGTGGCACCGGCTTACCAGATCATCGACCATGCTTATGACGTCGTCGTCGTCGGCGCCGGCGGCGCCGGATTGCGCGCCACCCTGGGCTGCACCGCGGCCGGTCTCGACACTGCCTGCATCACCAAGGTGTTCCCGACGCGCAGCCACACCGTCGCGGCGCAGGGCGGGGTCGCCGCGGCTCTCGGCAACATGGACCCCGACGACTGGCGCTGGCACATGTACGACACGGTCAAAGGGTCGGACTGGCTTGGCGACCAGGACGCGATCGAGTACATGTGCAAGAACGCGATCCCGGCGGTGGTCGAGCTCGAGCATATGGGCGTCCCGTTCTCGCGCACCGAAGCGGGCCGGATCTATCAGCGCCCGTTCGGCGGCCACATGATGGATTACGGCGACGGCGACCCGGCGCGCCGCGCCTGCGCCGCGGCTGACCGCACCGGCCACGCCATTATCCACACGCTCTATCAGCAGTGCCTAAAGCACAACGCCCAGTTCTTTGTCGAATATTTCGCATTGGACCTGATCCTCGACGAGGAGGGTGCGTGCCGCGGCATCATGGCGTGGGACCTCGCCGACGGCACCTTGCACCGGTTCAAGGCGCACATCGTGATCCTCGCCACCGGCGGCTACGGGCGCGCCTATTTCTCCTGCACCTCGGCCCATACCTGCACCGGCGACGGCAACGCGATGGTATTGCGCGCCGGGTTGCCGTTGCAGGACATGGAATTCGTGCAGTTCCACCCGACCGGCATCTATGGCGCGGGCTGCCTGATCACCGAGGGCGCGCGCGGCGAAGGCGGCTATCTGACCAACAGCGAAGGCGTGCGTTTTATGGAGGGCTATGCGCCGCACGCCAAGGACCTTGCCTCGCGCGATGTCGTCAGCCGGGCGATGACGATCGAGATCCGTGAAGGCCGGGGTTGCGGCCCGCTCAAGGACCACATCCTCCTGCACCTCGAGCATCTCTCGCCCGAGGTGTTGCATCAGCGATTGCCGGGAATCACCGAAACCGCGCGGATCTTTTCCGGGGTCGACATCACCCGCGAGCCGATCCCGGTGTTGCCGACCGTGCATTACGACATGGGCGGCATCCCGACTAACTACCACGGCGAGGTCCTGAGCCCGACCGCCGACGACCCCGAGCGCGTCGTCCCTGGGTTGATGGCGATCGGCGAGGCAGCCTGCGTCTCGGTGCACGGCGCCAACCGGCTCGGCTGCAACTCGCTGCTCGACATCGTCGTCTTCGGTCGTGCCGCGGCTCATCGCGCCGCCGAATTGGTGCGCCCGGGAACGCCGCAAAAGCCGCTCGCTCCCGATGCCGGCGAGGAGGCCACCGCCCGGCTCGATGCGGTGCGGCACTCGCGCGGCTCGCGCAAAACCGGCGAGATCCGGCTCGACATGCAGCGCGTCATGCAGAGCAATTGCGCTGTCTTCCGCAATGCCGATGTGCTGAAGGAGGGGGTGGAAAAGATCGACGGCGTGGCGAGCAGCTTCGCCGATCTCGGCATCACCGACCGCTCGATGATCTGGAACAGCGATCTTGCCGAGGCGTTGGAGCTCGAAAACCTGCTGGAGCAGGCGGTGGTCACCCTGCACTCGGCGGCCAACCGCACCGAGAGCCGCGGCGCGCACGCGCGCGAGGACTATCCCGAGCGCGACGACCGGAACT
>DATKHX010000190.1:0-4098 GCA_035510075.1 Allostellaceae bacterium | reverse complement strand
CGTCGCTTCGGCCCAGATTTCGGTCGAGCGAAACCAGTCCTTGAGCTCGCCGCGGTCGAGCATCAGCTGCAGCGAGCCGACCGCGATGCTCAGCATCAAAAAACCGAACATGTCGAATTCGCTGCGCCGCGTGGCGCGGGATTGGCGGATGAAGACGACGGCGCCGAGCGCGCAGAGCGCCCCGACCGGCAGGTTGATATAAAAGCACCAGCGCCAATCGAGGTTCTCGGTCAGCCAGCCGCCCAGGGTCGGGCCGATGATCGGGCCCATCATCGCGCCGGTGCTGAAGATCGCCATGGCCTGGCCATGCTTTTCCCGAGGATAAATCGTGAACAGCATCGCCTGGCCGAGCGGCACCAGCCCCGCGCTGCACACGCCCTGCAGCATGCGGTAGAGCACGAGCTGCGAAAGGCTCGTCGCGGCGCCGCACAGCGCCGAGGCAAAGGTGAACCCGACGATCGAGGCGAGAAAAATATGTTTGACGCCAAAGCGGCTGGCGAGCCACCCCGTCAGTGGCATCATGATCGCCGAAGCGACGATGTAGGACGTCAGGACCCACGAGATCTGATCCTGTGCCGCCGACATGCTGCCCTGGATGTGCGGCAGGCAGACATTGACGATCGTCGTGTCGAGCCCCTGCATGACGCATGCGCAGATGATCGTCGCGGTGATCGCCCCGCGATTGGCGACCGGCGGTGCCGTCTCTCCCCTCACCGGAGGCACCGTGGCGGCAATCTCGCCTCAGCGTAGCGCCCGGTCCTCCGCCCCGGTGAGCCGGGCTGACGCTCCCTCCGAAATGATAGCACCAGCGGCATTGAAACCCAGCCCGGTGACCTGCGTCGATCCGACGTGATCTATATACGCCGGCACCGCTGCTGTCGTGCGACGCGGCGTCAACCTCGCCATGCACCGAGCAGGTAGCCGGGTTCGATGAGCCATGTTACGAGGTCGTCCCGCGCGGCGAACCGGCAGCGGCAACAGAGGACGACGATGACCCGCGCCGGGCGCCGGTACGCCCCGCCGTTAGAGCCGGCCCTTTTGCGACAGGCTGCGAAAGGTGATCGACCAGCGCGTCACCGCCATGGCGGCGATGCTGTGCTCCCATTCGTGCCGCGCCTCGCCGGTCAGATGGTAGATCGAGCGCGGAGACAGGAACAACGACGCCCGGTCGAACCCGCCGGGCCTGCGTCGCCGAAAGCGCATCCTCGCCGCGCCGCCGAGCGAGATGCCGACAACGTGTTCGAACACCGGCCGGTCGCGGTGCCAGCCGATCCCGGCGCCCGGATCGTAGCGGATCAGCAGCGCCTGGGCGAATTCATCGGGTCGCAGGCCGGCAAACCGCGCCGCCTTCGCACGAACCGGCAACAGCCAATCGGGGATCGCCTCGGCCGGCGCGAAGCTGGCGTCGCCGAAGTCGTAGCGCCAGCCATAGGAGGTGGTCAGCCGCTTGCCCAGCCAGCCATGGAAGCGGAAGGGCGAGAGCTCGGCGGCGTCGATCGAAGCCATCAGCGACCGCTCCTCGGCCGATGTCACGATGGCATCGGCTCGGGAAAGCCCGGCAAGGCGTGGCTCACCGAAGAGATCGCGCTCTGCTGTGGAAAGGTTCATCCGTCCGTGAACTAGCTCGCGGCGCTCTATGTGGGAAGCGAGCCGCCGGCGGAACAGCCTTCAGCCCGCGCGAAGGGGCCGCCTCGCCAAAAATGGACACAGGTGGAATCGCGACCTCGGCGGCGCCGCCCGCGCTTGCTCGTCGGTTGTTGAGCCGTCTCGTCGAAACTGAGATAGGTTGAATGGCCGCGAGCGCAGGCGTGTCGGAGGGATGGGGAGAGAGTTTTTATGGACCCGAAGCGACAGGACGGGGCTTTCGCCCGCGACGGGACAGCGTGAGAATGAGTATCGGGAATGGAGCGGGCGGGCCGGCGCCGGCCGCGGCGCCGACGCAGCAGCTTCCGCCGGCATGGGATCGCGAGGCCGATATCGTCGTAATCGGGTCGGGGGCGACTGGCCTTCCCGCCGCCATCGTCGCGCGGGAGTCCGGCTCTTCGGTCATCGTGGTCGAGGCGGAACCGGATATCGGCGGTCACGCCATCGCGAGCGGCGGCAATGTCCCGCTCGGCGGCGGCACCAGCGTGCAGAAGCGCTATGGCATCGAGGATTGCCCGGACCTGTTGTTCCGGGATCTCACCGACTGGTCGGTGGTCGGGCCCAACGGCTTCCCCGATTACCGCTACAACGATCGCGAAATCATCCGCGCCTTCGCCGACAACAGTGCCGCGACCTTCGAATGGCTGGTCGCGCACGGCGTCATCTTTGTCGACAAGGAGCCGGATGCCCTCGGCGGGAACTCGGTCGGAAATTCGGTGCCGCGTGAAATGCACTGTGCCGTGATGGATTGGCCGATGGTGCAGACCGGCAAGCCGGCCGATCCGGCAGTGCGCAAGACCCGCTCCTCCGGCAACGGCCTGATGCGGCCGCTCGAGGTCGCCGCCAGAAAAGCAGGCGTCGAGATCCTGCTCGAGCACCGGATGACCTCGATCCACCGACAGGCGCCGAGTGCCGGCCCGGTCCTCGGGATCGCGGTCGGCAACAAGGGCAGTTGCTTGCACATTCGCGCCCGCCAGGCGGTCGTCATCGCCACCGGCGGCTCGACCGGCAACGTCAACTTCCGGCGCATGTTCGACCCGCGCCTCACCGAGGAGTATTGCGGCCTCGCTGGCATGCCGTGGTCCGACCAGGATGCCAGCGGCGAGCTGGCGGCGATGGCGGTCGGGGCGGCCCTGTGGGGCCTTTTCAACCAGACCGGCGAATTCGGCGCGAACGTGACCAAGCCCGGGTCGATCGGCTGCCAATACAATTATCGAAATCTTCAATGGATGCCGCAGAGCGCCGTATTCGAGCGCGCCCGCGCGAGCGGGCTCAGGGTGGCGAACTGGCAGGATGTCATCCTGGTCAACATGCTGGGCAAGCGCTTTTACGACGAGACCGGCGGACAATTCATCGCCAACAACTACAACTCGCTCGATCCCTATGTGCAAGGCAGCTGGCGCAATGCCAAGAGCATCGAATACAACCCCAACAATTTCCTGAATGCGGCGCTCGCCGGGATCGGCGACGGACACAATGGCGGGGGTCCGATCTGGGCGATATTCGACAGCGGCGCGGTCGAGCGCGAGCAATGGACGCCAACGCCGCCGAATGTCGACATCGCCGCCGGCTTCTTTTTCGCCGCGAACAGGTTGGCCGATCTCGCCGAAAAGATCGTCATGAGGCATCAGCGGGTGACGATGCCGGCGGCGAATCTGGAAGAAACCGTGGCGCGCTATAATTCCTTTGTCGATTCCGGGACGGACGCGGATTTCGGCAAGCCGAAGCCGCTGTACAAAATTGCCGAGCCGCCGTTTTATGCCGCCTGGGCCACACCGGTCGTGCACGACACCCGCGCCGGTCTGCGCATCAATGCCAAATGCCAGGTGATCGATATGAACGGCGAGGTCATCCCGGGGCTCTATTGCGGCGGCGAGTCCGCCGGCGGCTTCAGCCAGCACGGCCTCGCGCGGGCCGCTTGCCAGGGCTACATCGCCGGCCGTGCAGCAGCCGGAGCTCGGGCACTTGGCGACGCTGTTTGAAACGGGCGGCAGAGGAGC
Source organism: Allostellaceae bacterium (assembly GCA_035510075.1). Taxonomy (GTDB): domain Bacteria; phylum Pseudomonadota; class Alphaproteobacteria; order ATCC43930; family CGMCC-115725; genus AP-15. Next base: position 454 of record DATKHX010000190.1, on the reverse strand, counting down.
CGATGGACAAAATGGCCGAAGAGATGCGCTTGCCGATCGATGTCGAAGCCCAACCACTGGTGCGAGCGGCGACCGCTGTGCGGCCGATGCTCCGCAACTTTCGCGACGAGATCGAGCGCGAGCAACGCCTGCCGCGCGAACTGGTCGAGCAATTGCGCGCCGCCGGCTTCTACCGAATGGTGATCCCGCGCTCGCTGGGTGGCCTGCAGGTCGATCCGCTGACATATCTGCGCGTCGTGGAGCTGCTGTCCGAGGGCGCCGGCTCGGTCGGATGGAACGTCTGCAACAACAGCATCGGCCAGCTTGTCACGCTTGGGCTGCCGGACGAGGGCGTCCACGAGATCTACCCGCCAGGGCACGCCACAGTTATCGCCGGCACTGCTGTGCAAGGAGGCGGGCAGGCTGTGCCGGTCGAGGGCGGCTACCGGGTCAGCGGGCACTGGACCTTCGGCAG
>DATKHX010000189.1:0-5874 GCA_035510075.1 Allostellaceae bacterium | reverse complement strand
GGAACGAGGACGATCTTCAACTTGCTCGGGCCGTTGTCGAGCCCGGCCAGCGCGCGCCGGCAGCTCGTCGGCGTGTTCGCGCCCGAATGGGTTCGGCCGATGGCCGAGGTGCTGGGCCGGCTCGGCGGCGAGCGCGCCTGGGTCGTGCATGGCGACGGGCTCGACGAATTGACCACCGCGGGACCGACCACCGTCGCGGCACTCGACAACGGCAAGGTCGAGACGTTCGACATCACCGCCGCGGATGCCGGTCTCCCGCGGGCGCGGATCGAGGACCTGCGTGGCGGCGAGCCCGCGCACAACGCGCGGCTGATGCGCGAGCTGCTCGCGGGTCGTGGCGGGCCGCTGCGCGATGTCGTCCTACTGAACAGCGCCGCCGCCTTGCTGGTGGCGGGGCATGCCCCGAACCTGTTCGACGGCGCCGAGCTTGCCGCCCGCGCGATCGATTCGGGTGCGGCTGGCCGGGTGCTCCACGCGCTCGTCCGGCGCACCAACCTGCCAGTGGTGGCGGAGGCCGCCCGATGAGCGACGTGCTCGACCGGATCTGCGCCGAAAAACGCACCCACATCGCCCGCGCCAAAGCGGCGCGCCCCGAAGCTATGCTGCTCGGCGAGCTCGCCGAGGCGCCGCCGGTGCGCGGGTTCGCGGCAGCACTCGAAAATCATCTGGCGCAGGGCCGCTATGGCCTGATCGCCGAGATCAAGAAAGCCTCGCCGAGCGCCGGGCTGATCCGTCCCGATTTCGATCCCGCTGCCCTCGCCCGCGGTTATCAGGCGGGCGGCGCCAGCTGCCTATCGGTCCTGACCGATACGCCGTTCTTTCAGGGCAGCAACGATGATCTGCAGGCGGCGCGGAGCGCCGTTTCGCTGCCGGTCCTGCGCAAGGATTTCATCCTCGACCCATACCAGATCGTCGAAAGCCGCCTGATCGGCGCCGATTGCGTGTTGCTGATCATGGCGGCGCTGTCCGATGCCGCGGCGCGCGAACTCGCCGCCGCCGCTGCCGAGTGCGGGCTCGACGTGCTGGCCGAAATCCACGATCGGGACGAGCTCGCGCGCGCCTTGCTGCTCGGCGTGAGGCTGATCGGAATCAACAACCGGAATCTCAAGACGCTTGCGGTCGATCTCGGCACGACCGAAAGGCTCGCGCGTCAGGTGCCTCCCGATCGCATAGTCGTCGCCGAGAGCGGCATTCGCGGTCCCGGCGATCTCGATCGTCTCGCGGCGGCCGGCGCGCGATGCTTTCTTGTCGGCGAGACCCTGATGCGCGAGCCCGATGTTGCCGCGGCGACCCGCCATTTGCTCGGGCTTGCCGAATTCACCCATCTCGACGCGCACGGCCGCGCCCGCATGGTCGACGTTTCGAACAAAGGCGAGACCGATCGGGTCGCCGTCGCCGGCGCGCGGGTCGTCATGCGCCCCGAGACCCTGGAGCGCATCCGCGTCGGCGACGTCGCTAAGGGCGACGTGCTGGCGGTCGCGCGCCTCGCCGGCATCATGGCCGCCAAACGCACCGCCGAGCTGATCCCGCTGTGTCACCCGCTGGCTTTGACCTCGGTCGAGGTCGAACTCGCCTGCGAACCCCAGACGAGCGCCGTCGAAATTACCGCCACCTGCCGCCTGCAAGGGCGCACCGGGGTCGAGATGGAGGCGCTGACGGCGGCAAGCGTCGCGGCGCTGACCATCTACGACATGTGCAAGGCGGTGGACCGCGGCATGGTCGTGACCGACTTGCGCCTGCTGCGCAAATCGGGGGGCAGGTCGGGAGATTGGGAGGCAACGCCGTGATTTCGGTCGAAGAAGCCCTGGCGCGCCTGCTGGCCTTGGTCGAAACCCTGCCGCCCGAGCAGGTGGCACTCGCCGACGGGCTCGGCCGGGTGCTCGCCGAGGATGTCGCCGCGCGCCGCACCCAGCCGCCATTCGCGGTATCGGCGATGGACGGCTACGCGGTGGGCGCTGACGACCTCGGCACAATCCCGGTCGAATTGCGCATCGTCGCCGAAGTGCCGGCGGGGGCCGGGTTCGGCGGCCATGTCGGCGCGGGCGAGGCGGCGCGCATCTTCACCGGAGCGCCGATGCCGGCCGGCACCGACACGGTCGTGATCCAGGAGCACACCGAGCGCCGCGGCGACCGGGTGAGGGTGCTCGAAGCCGCGCGGCGCGGCCGTTATGTGCGGCGCGAGGGCCTCGACTTTGCCGAGGGCGAGGTATTGCTGCAGGCTGGGCGGCGCTTGACGGCGCGCGACATCGGCCTCGTCGCGGCGATGAACCGGCCGTGGCTCTTCGTGCGGCGGCGGCCGCGAGTGGGCATCCTGTCGACCGGCGACGAGATCGTCATGCCCGGCGACCCGATCGGGCCGCACCAGATCGTCAGCTCGAACAGCCTGGCGTTAGCTGCGATCGTCGCCGGCTGCGGCGGGATCGCGGTCTCGGTCGGCAACGCCCCGGACAATCCCGAGGCGTTGCGCCGGATCGCCGCAGCGACGCGCGGCGTCGACCTGTTGGTCACGACCGGCGGCGCATCGGTCGGCGAGCACGACCTGGTGCGCGAGGCGCTGGCCGAGGACGGCTTCGACCTCGATTTTTGGCAGATCGCGATGCGGCCGGGAAAGCCGCTGATGGTCGGGCGCTACCGCGGCACGCCGATGCTCGGACTGCCCGGCAACCCGGTCTCGACCTTTGTCTGCGCCATGCTGTTCCTGGCGCCGGCGATTGAGCGCCTGAGCGGGGTTGCCTCGCCCACCTCCAGCGCCGCAGCGACCGCACGCCTCGCCGCTGCCGTCCCCGCCAATGACCGCCGTCAGGATTATCTTCGCGCCCGCCTCGCGCGCGCCGATGACGGCGTCGAGGAGGCGGTGCCGTTCGAGGTCCAGGACAGCTCGATGATGCGCCTCTTGGCCGCCGCCGACTGTCTGATCCTGCGCCCGCCGCACGCCGCTGCCGCCGGCCCCGGTGAGACCGTTCCGATCCTCCGCTTCCCGACGGGCGCCCTGCCGATTTGACCGCCGGCGGCGGGTTGATGTGACCCTTTTGCGCTACTTGACGGCGTGGGCGAACTAAAGTAGAACAGCCCGAAGCGTTTAGGATTCGTTCCGCACTGGCGAATTGGGGGTTCCATGCTGACCGCAAAGCAGCGCGAGTTGCTGCTGTTCATCAACCAGCGGCTGACCGCGACCGGAGTGTCTCCGTCGTTTGACGAGATGAAGGACGCGCTGCGGCTGAAATCGAAATCAGGTATTCACCGGCTCGTCAGCGGGCTTGAGGAGCGCGGCTTCATTCGGCGCCTGCCGCATCGCGCGCGGGCATTGGAGGTCGTCAAATTGCCGGAGGAAAGTGCCGCACCCGGCGGCGATCGCGGCGGCTTCTCGGCGACAGTGATTCGCGGGGATTTCAAGGCAATGTTGCCGGGGGCGCCGATTGCTCCGGATGTCGAAGCCGTCGACCTGCCGCTCTACGGCCGGATCGCCGCGGGCACCCCGATCGAGGCATTGCGTGACCAGAGTGCATCGGTCGGCGTGCCGGCGAGCCTGCTCGGCCGCGCCGGCGAGCATTACGCGCTCGAAGTGGCCGGCGACAGCATGATTGATGCCGGCATTCTCGATGGCGACACCGTCATCATCGCGCGCAGTGAGACCGCCGAGAATGGTGCGGTCGTCGTGGCGCTGATCGACGATCAGGAGGTGACGCTGAAACGGCTGCGCCGGCGCGGCGCCTCGGTCGCGCTCGAACCCGCCAACAAGGCCTACGAAACCCGCATCTTCGGCCCCGACCGTGTAAAGGTCCAAGGCCGTCTCGTCGGCCTGCTCCGCCGCTATTAGGTCGGGCCCCTGGATCGAGCGGCATCTTTCTATTTCCCGCGCGCGCCGACTACGCGCTAAACGGGCCTCGCGCTTAAAAGCGCTTGCGCAGGGCCGCACCGGCCAGCCGCCAGCTCTGCAACGGGTCGCGGCGAGCCAAGCCTGGCGCGAAGGGATCGTAGCCGGCGCGCTTGAGCCACCGCAGCGACCGGTCGGCGATCACCGCCGGCAACACCGCGGGCAATGCTGCCTGCGGCACGGCGTTGCGGATGCCGCGCGCGCTGCGCAAGTGGGCTTCCGCCGCAGCACCGATCTCGGCGACCGCACGACGTAGCGCGGTGGAGCCACGCATCTGTTGAGGGTTTCCGGGTTCGAGCCCATTTCGGGAGGCGACCTCCGCCGGAATAAACAGCCGCGACGCCGCCGTCCGCAACGGGAGCGCACGCAGCAGCCCGGCAAGCGCGTAGGCGACGCCGACATGATATCCGGCCCGGCTCGCCGACGGGTGACGCACTCCGAGGACCTCCAGTGCTAGGTAAATGAGCCGTGACGAGGTCCCCTCGGCATAGTCCTCCAACGCGGCGAGGTTCGTGGGTGGCTCATCGTCGAAATCGGCCTCGCGGGCCTCGATCAGGAGCTCAAAATGGTTCTGCGTCAGCCCGACCTCGCGGATGACCGCGGTCAGCGCCTCGACCACCGGATGATACCGCACCGGGCCGTTGCCGTAGGCGGCGCCGACGTTCTCGCGCCACCATTCGAGCCGGATGCGGCCGAGCGTCGGTTGGGAAACGCGCTCCCGCACGCTTGCAATCTCGTAGTTGAAGGCGTAAAGCGCGAACAGCGCCTCGCGGCGCGCGGCCGGGGCAAACAGCACCGTCTGAAACCGGTCGCGGTCGTGATGCCGCACTAAGGCCGCCACCGGCGACAGCGGCTCCGCGCGGGCGGAACGTTGCCCCGGTTCTGGCGTTTTTTCACGCAATCTCCTCACATAACCCGGGATGGTCACCATGGCTTTCGAACTGCCGCCCCTGCCCTACCCGAAAAACGCCCTCGAGCCGCACACCTCGGAGCGGACGATCGATTTCCATTATGGCAGGCACCATCAGGCCTATGTCACGAACCTCAACAACCTCGTCAAGGGCTCGCCCTTGGAGCAGCAATCGCTCGAGGAGATCATCAAGGCGACCGCCAAGGACAGCTCGAAGACCGGAATCTTCAACAACGCCGCCCAGGTGTGGAACCACACCTTTTTCTGGCATTCGATGAAGCCGCAGGGCGGGGGAGCGCCGTCGGGCAACGTCGCCGCAGCGATCAACAAGGATTGCGGCGGCCTCGACAAGTTCAAGGAGCAGTTCAAGGCGGCTGCGGTCGGCCAGTTCGGCAGCGGCTGGGCGTGGCTCGTCGCCGAGCGCGGGCAACTGAAGATCGTGCCGACGCCGAACGCCGTCAACCCGTTGGCCGAAGGCCAGACCGCGCTCCTGACCTGCGATGTCTGGGAGCACGCCTACTATCTCGACTACCAGAACCGCCGGCCGGATTTCGTCCAAACCTTCCTCGATCATCTGGTCAACTGGGACTTCGTCGCGCAGAATCTCGCCAAGGCCGGTTGACCCCTTCACCGTAGTCTCCCCGGCGCACCTGCGACATCGGGTGCGCCGCCCTTGCGCTTTGTCGCTGAGGGCCGATTTGTTTCGTCTTGGCCGGACCCCGTTCGGCAATCACGACATTGAAGACGGAGTATCGTCGCCTCATACTCGACTCAAGCACGCTTTACCCGGACTTGACCCGGGTATCCACGCGTTGCGGCAGCCGAAACAAAGAGGTGGATGCCCGGATCAAGTCCACGGCTGGCCGGTTCAGCGGTTCTCCTCGCCAGGACTGCCGAGACCCGTCGCGCGCCGCCCCTCACCCCGCTGCACGGGTCCCTCCTTCTCCCCGCTCGCGCGGAGAGGTCCGAGGTGAAGGTCATTCACAAATCTACGGCCTCACCGAGCATGACTTTCCGCGAGCTGCGCCTCGGCTCACAACCGAATCCGTCAACCGGACAGCCGTGGATCATGTCCGCGCACGACGACTTC
>DATKHX010000188.1:0-9430 GCA_035510075.1 Allostellaceae bacterium | reverse complement strand
CATCAACCGCAACAAGAAGGGGATCACCCTCGACTACAAGCAGCCCGAGGGGAAGGCGCTGTTCCTGCGTCTCGTCGAAGGCATGGACGTGCTGGTCGAGAACTACCGCCCGAATGTAATGCCGCGCGCCGGGCTCGGCTTCGCGGATCTGCGTGCGCTCAACCCGCGCCTCGTCTATGCCCAACTCTCGGGCCTCGGCTATGACGGCCCCGCCGCCGGGCGCGGCGGCTTCGACCTGATCGCCCAAGGGATGGGCGGCATCATGCATGTAACCGGCGAGGCCGACGGCCCGCCGACTTCGGTCGGGCTGCCGATCTGCGATCTCGGCACCGGCATGTGGGCCGTGCAGGGCATCCTCGCCGCCCTCTACGAGCGCCAGCGCACCGGCAAGGGCCGGCTCGTCGAATGCTCGCTGTTGGAGACCGCGATCGGTTTCAGTTCGTGGACATCGGCGCAATGGCTCGCCGACCGCGAGGAGCCGACCCGGCAAGGTTCGCGCCACCGCCAGAACGCGCCCTACCAGCGCGTGAGGACCAAGGACGGGTATCTGATGATCGGTGCTGCCGGCGAGGCGATCTGGCAGCGCTGCGCCGCGGCCCTCGGCCACCCGGAATGGTGCCGCGACCCGCACTTCGCGACCAACCAGCAGCGCTTGCAAAACCGCGCCATCCTGGAAGCGACAATAGAAGACGTGCTCGCGACCGGCACCACCGATCATTGGGTCGAGGTGCTCGAAGCAGCCGGCGTGCCGTGCGGCCCGGTCTACGACTACGCGCAGATGTTCGCCGACCCGCAGGTAAAGCACCGCGGCCTTGTCCAATACGCGAGCGACCCGGAACTGGGCGAGGTCCCGCACATCCGCACGCCGATAAAAATCGGCGATGCCGTCCGCGTGCGCGCCGCCGCCCCCAAGCTCGGCCAGCACAACGGCGAAATCTTCGGCCGCCTCGGCCTCACCCCCGTAGAGATCGAGAAATTGCGGGCGAAGGGCGTTGTTTGACCGAGCCACTACCAGGGTGGCGTGTCCGACTCCGCTGAGCTCCTTGGACGCAGTTTCGTCCTGGTCGCTGCGGAGTCTTATGTCCGGCTGGAATTCACACAATTGTTCGAACTAGAGCATGATTCTGAAAGGCTGAATCGAAAAGAGGATTGCCAATAGCGGAGTTTTGTGATGCAAGATGTTGGCTGGGGGTTGGGGGCCAGCATCTTGAATCACAAAACCCGGTGTGTGGGAATGCCTTTATGATTCAGAGTCTTAGGATCATGCTCTAGTGCGGTTTCCGATCAAGTAGCCGCAGGGCCATTGCGAGGAGCCTGGCGACGAAGCAATCCCGACCAAACGACCCTCAGCCGCGCGAGATTGCTTCGCGGAGCCTGTCCTCGGGCCGGCCAATAGCCGGACCCGTGGGCTCGCAATGACCGCCCCGGGGCAGGTGGTTCGATCTGATCGAAAACCGTTCCTAGAATTCGCTGGCTCGGGCCTGTTCCCACCGCTCCTTCGCGGCATCGTCCTCGCCGCGGGCCGCGACCCAGCGCTCGCCTTCGGGGGTGTCCTCGCTCTTCCAGAACGGGGCGTCGGTCTTGAGCCAGTCGATCAGGAAGTGGCAGGCGGCAAGGGCGGCTTCGCGATGCGGCGAGGCGGTGGCGACGAGCACGATGCGGTCACCGGGTTCGAGCCGGCCGTAACGGTGGATGACGAGCGAGGCGTCGAGCGGCCACCGGCGATGGGCTTCGAGCTCGATCTCGGCGAGTTTCTTTTCGGTCATGCCGGGGTAGTGTTCGAGGGTCAGCGCCGATACCCGCTCGCCGCCGCCTATGTCGCGCACCAGCCCGACAAAGCTCGCGATCCCGCCGATGCGATGATTGCCATGGGCGAGCCGGTCGAGTTCGACACCAACATCGAAATCCTCGCGCTGCACGCGGATCATCGCTCAGCCTCCGGTCACCGGCGGGAAAATCGCGACCTCGTCGCCGTCGCGGATGGGATGCTCGCGCCCGACATAATCCTGGTTGACCGCGACGCGCACAACCGAAGGGTCGCGCAACGCCTCGGCATAGCGGGGACCGCGCGCCTGCAGCCAGTCGAGCAGCCCGGCTATGTCGCGAATTCCCGGCGGCAACGCCAACTCCTCCTCGGCGCAGCCGATGCGCGCACGCAGCCAGGCGAAATAGAGGATTTTCACCCGAGGACCTCGGAAAACGGCAGAAAATCGACGACTGTCCCAGCGGCGAGATCGCCGGTCGCCTCGTCGAGAATGACGAGACCCTCCGAGTAAACGATCGAGGACAGAATGCCGGCCCCCTCGCGCGGGTATTTGATCGCGACCACCGCATCGCCGACGCGCTCTAGCCGTGCGCGCAGATATTCGCGCCGCCCCGGCTTTTTGCGACAACCAAATCCGGCGCGCGCCGGGAACACTCGCGGCGGGGGCGCCACGGCGCCGGCGAGCTTCAAGATCAAGGGCCGGGCGAGAATGGCAAAGGTCACGGCGACCGCCACGGGGTTGCCGGGCAAACCGATCAACGGCACGCCCGCAACCTGGCCCAGCGCCAGCGGGCGCCCCGGCTTGATCGCCAGCCGCCAGAAATGCAGCGCGCCGAGGCGCTCGATCGCCGCTTTGACATGGTCCTCGTCGCCGGTCGACACGCCGCCCGAGGTCACGATCAAATCATGGTCGGCAGCAGCCACCGTCAGCGTATCGACGAGGGCGGCCTCGCGGTCGGGACGGATGCCGAAATCGCTGACGACGCAACCGAGCCGTTCGAGCAATGCGGCCAGCATGAACCGGTTGGCGTCGTAGATCGCCCCCGGCGGCAATTCCGCACCGGGTTCGCGGACCTCGTCGCCGGTCGACAGCAGCGCCACCCGCAGCGGCCGGTGCACCGGCAGCTCATGATGCCCGAGAGCGGCGGCGAGGCCGAGCTCGGCCGGCCCGCACCGCCGCCCGGCGGCAAGCGCAGTCTCGCCCACCGCCAGGTCCTCGCCGGCGTGTCGGCGGTTGGCGCCCTGGCGAATGCCGAGCTTCAGCCGCACCCGATCGCCGGCGACAATGCAATCCTCCTGCATCATCACCGTGTCGGCGCCGTCGGGCATCGGCGCCCCGGTAAAGATGCGGATCGCCTCGCCGCGCCTGATCGAGCGATCGAGCGGATGGCCCGCAGCGGCGCGCCCGCCGATCGGCAATTCGGTTTCGCCGTCGGGCGCGAGATCGGCATATGCGACCGCGTAGCCGTCGACCGCGCTGTTGGCATATGGCGGCAAATTCATCGCCGCGACGAGATCACGGGCCAAGATCCGGCCGCCGCCCGCGCGTAGCGGCACGGTCTCGCTTCCGACGACCGGGGTCACCCGTTCGTCGATGCGGGCGAGAGCCTCGTCGACGGTCAACAGCGCGCCGCCAAAGGCAAAGCAGTCGTCGCTCAGCTGGGCCATCGTTCATGCCCGTCATAGCGGAGAATAAAGTCGGCGATCGCCGCGGCGTCGTCGAGCGGTAGCCACGGCAGCGCCGGCCCCGGCAGCTCCTCGTCCGACGCCACCGCGACGACAAAGGCGTCGTCGGGATACAAGGGCGGCTTGCCGAGCGAAGGACGGTAGATTTCGATCTTCGGATGCGGATGCCGCTTGAACCCCTCGACGAGCAGCAAGTCAACCGGGGTTATGCGCGGCAACAGCGCGTCGAGGCCGGGTTCGGGCTCGGCGCGCAATTCGTGCATCAATGCCCAGCGCCGTTCCGATACGACCATGACTTCGCTGGCCCCGGCCTGACGATGGCGCCAGGAATCCTTGCCCGGCTGATCGACGTCGAACGCGTGGTGCGCATGCTTGATCGTCGAAACGCGGATGCCGCGTGCGACAAATTCGGGGATCAACGCCGTCATCAGGGTCGTCTTGCCGCTCCCGCTCCAGCCGGCGAGCCCAAAGATACGCATCGCCGCGGGTCCCTGGCTCGTCACTTGGGGGTTCGCCGTCGTCGCGGCAACCGGCCGCTAGGCCGGACGGCTGGATTTGCCGCGGCTTATCGCACCCGCGCGTCGCGGCCGGGTGATGTGCGGCAGGCCGGCCCGCAGATAGTCATAGCCGGTCACCAGAGTGAGAAGTGCCGCGATCCACAGCAAGACCTCGCCGATCCCGGCGACTGGAATAAAGGTAGGCCCGGCGCCGCCGACGATCAGAAAGCCGATCGCAACCATCTGGATCGTGGTTTTCCATTTCGCAAGCCGCGAGACCGGCATGCCGACGCGAAGCCCCGCCAGATACTCGCGCAACCCCGACACCAGGATCTCACGGCACAGGATCACCAGCGCCGGGAAGACCGCGCCGGCGGACAGCCGCCCGAACGTCGTCAACATGAATAATGTAGCGGCAACCAACAGCTTGTCGGCAATCGGGTCGAGAAACCGGCCGATCTCCGACTGCTGCTGCCACCGCCGCGCCACATGCCCGTCGAGCCAATCGGTGACACCCGCGGCCGAGAACAGTGCGCAGGCAAACCATCGCGCGTAGTCGCCATGGACATAAAAGCTCGCGATCACCACCGGGATCACGAGGATGCGCGAGAGCGTCAGCAGGTTGGGCAGGCTGGTCAGCGGCACGCGCCACCCCTGGCGGATAAGCGTCACGGAGATAACAACGGCATCTTAGCCATCGGCATGGAAATGATCATAAATCTTTTTTGCGACGGTTTTGCTGATGCCGGCGACGCGTTCGAGCTCGCCAAGACCGGCGCGGGCGACCGCGCGCGCCGAGCCGAAATGGTGCAGCAGCGCCTGCTTGCGGCGGGCGCCGATGCCGGCGATCTCGTCGAGCGGCGAGCGGCCGATCGCTTTGGTCCGCCTGGCGCGGTGAGTGCCGATCGCGAAACGATGCGCCTCGTCGCGCAAGCGCTGCAGAAAGTACAAAACCGGGTCGCGGGGATCGAGCACGAACGGCGCGCGACCGGGCATGAAAAAGCGCTCGTGGCCGGCGTTGCGGTCCGGCCCCTTGGCGATGCCGACGATCGCGACATCGTCGATCCCGAGCTCGTCGACGACACCCTGCGCGATGTTGAGCTGGCCCTGCCCGCCGTCGATCAGCACGAGATCGGGCCAGTTGCCCTGCTCGCGCTCCGGATCTTCCTTCAGCGCGCGGGCAAAACGGCGCAGTAGCACCTCGCGCATCATCGCGTAGTCGTCGCCGCCGGCAACACCCTCACCCGCCTCGCTGGGCTCGGCACCCTCTTCCGCATTGCGGGAGAGGGGGGACCCAGCCGGCACGGCTGGGTGGGTGAGGGTGATCCCGCGGATGTTGAACTTGCGATAGGCACCCTTGATCAGCCCCTCGGGGCCGGCGACGATCATCGCGCCGACCGCGTTGGTGCCCTGGATGTGGCTGTTGTCGTAGACCTCGATGCGGTTCGGCGCCGCCTCCAGGCCAAAGGCGGCGGCGACACCTTCGAGCAGCCGGCGTTGCGAGGCGCTCTCGGCGAGCCGGCGAGCAAGGGCTTCGCGCGCGGTGGCGAGCACCCGGTCGACGAGCTTCTTTTTGTCGCCGCGCTGCGGCACCGCCAGGGTCACGCGACCGCCGCCGAGCGACAACGCCTCCTCGACCAGCTTCTGCTCGTTGAGCCGATGGCTCAGCAGCACGAGAGGCGGCTTTGGCCGATTGTCGTAGAACTGGCCGACAAACGAGCCCAGCACCTCCTCGACCGGGAGCTGGCGGTCGTGGCTCGGGAAATAGGCGCGGTTGCCCCAGTTCTGGCCGCCGCGGAAAAAGAACACCTGCACGCAGGTCTGCCCGCCCGCCTGATGCGCCGCGATCACGTCGGCATCGGTGATCCCGGGCACGTGGATGTCCTGGTGCCCCTGGACCAGGGTCAGCGCCCGGATGCGGTCGCGGATCAGCCCCGCCGCCTCGAAATCGAGTGCTGCCGCCGCGGCCTGCATCTCGGCGGCGAGACGCTGCTGGACCGCGTCGCTGCCGCCGGAGAGAAACGCGCGCGCCTCCTCGATCAGAGCAGCGTAATCCTCACGGCCAATGCGCCCGACGCAAGGCGCGCTGCATCGCTTGATCTGGTGCAGCAGGCACGGGCGGGTCCGGTTGGCAAAGATGCTGTTGCTGCACGAGCGCAGCAGAAACGCCTTTTGCAAGGTCACCAGGGTGCGGTTGACCGCCCCCGCCGAGGCAAACGGGCCGAAGTAGTCGCCGCCCTTGTTTTGCGCGCCGCGGAATTTGGTCAGCTGCGGAAACGCGTGGTCGGCGGTCAGATGGATCAGCGGAAACGACTTGTCGTCGCGTAGCAGGACGTTGAACCGCGGCATCAGCCGCTTGATCATGTTGCATTCGAGCAGCAGCGCTTCCGCCTCGGTATGGGTCGAGACGATCTCCATCGCCGCGGTTTCGGCGATCATCCGCCGCAGCCGGTTCGACAGGCTCGAAACATGGGCGTAGTTCTGCACCCGGCTTTTGAGGTTGCGAGCCTTGCCGACATAAACAGCGTCACCCTTGCGGTCGAGCATGCGGTAGACGCCGGGCGTCGCCGGTATCGTCCTCAGCGTGGCGCGGATCACCGCGACCCCGCGGACGATTCCCGTCGCCGCTTCCGCGGGTAATTCGCCGCCGACGCCAGGGTCGCGATCGGTCGCGGCGTCCGTTGCTTCGGCATCCGGTTGTGCATCGGCGAGCGGACCCGCGGCGACACCCTCCGGCGCCCGGCGCGGGTCCATTGGCGGCAGCTTGCGCCGCCGCATCGGACGCCGAGGCGCGATGTTCGGCGAACAAGGTTCTGTCATCGCCTCGTCAACTGGTTGGGCTGCCTTCATAATTCGAACCGCTTTGCCGATATCCACGAATCCTGTGGACAACATTGTTGAAAACTTAGGCCCGCCCAGGGCAGCAATCGGGCTGCTGTTGCCTCCCCACCCTTTGCCTAAAAATTAGGCAACTTCTTATGTCATTGATATCATGTTATTTCCGGAAGAATGGTTAACAGATTGGGCGATCAAAATCGGTTCCGCTGAGCTGCAACGCTTGTCTCAAATCGATCACTCTTTCTGTGAACAAATAGCCACCGCTGGTCTTCGCGGCAATGGAATTCGATGGATTTTTGCTTATCCAATATCTCTCTCGGGCGTCTCGACTCGCGCATTGCGCGAGCGTGCTACTCGGTCGCCGGGAGCCGCTGCGACGGCGCCCAGCCCAAATGCTGACCGCCGTCGAGGGCGATCATCTGCCCCGTCAAGGCAGGCGCGGTCAGGATGAACCGCATCGCCGCGACAATCTCCGGCGGGCTAGTGCCGCGCCCGAGCGGCATCTGCGCGCGCTGGCGCACAAACTGCTCGGGGCTTTGCCGCGAACTCGGCAAGGTCGGGCCGGGGCCGATGCCGTTGACGCGGATGCGCGGCGCCAGCGCCAGCGCCAAGGTCTGCGTCAACGTCCACAGCCCCGCCTTTGACAAGGTGTAGGACACGAAATACGGGGTCAGCGACCAAACCCGCTCGTCCAGCATGTTGACGACGACCCCGCCGGCTTCGGCAGGCAGCCGCGCCGCCATCTCCTGGATCAGCACGAACGGCGCGCGCAGGTTGACCGCGAGATGCCGATCCCAGCTTTCGCGGCTGGCCGTCAAAATCGTGTCATCGCCAAAGACCCCGGCGTTGTTGACGAGGCAGCCGATCAGGCCGAGCGCGCACTCTGTCCGCGATGCCAACGCACGGACCGCGTCCTCGTCGGAAAGATCGGCGCCGAGCGCCAGCGCCGCGCCGCCGTTGGCGCGGATCGCGGCGGCCACCGCTTCAGCCGCCTCGCGCGAACGGTGATAGTGGACGGCGACGGCAAACCCGTCCTCCGCCAATGCCAGCGCCATTGCCCGGCCGATCCGCCGCCCGCCGCCCGTCACCAGCGCCACCTTTGCGATCGGCGGCGCCGGCACCGCGCCCGTCAGCTCCGCTGCTTCGACACGGGCGGGGCCGGGCTCGACATCAGCGGCGGCCGGCACGGCGTTCCTTGCGCGCGCGCATCTTGGCGCGGGCGACATCGCGCGCCGTAACCCCGGCGCGCCCGGCGGTCGAGCGGCCGCGCAGTCCCTCGCCGCGAGGCCCTGGCTCACCGCGCGCGCCGTGAGCGCTCGCCGCCGGCGCCGCCCACAGGCCGAGATCGGCCTGTTCGAGCCGGCGGATTTCGTCGCGCAACCGCGCCGCCTCCTCGAATTCGAGATCGGCGGCGGCGTCGCGCATGCGCTTTTCCAGATCGGCGATCACCGCCGGGAGGCTCGCGCCCTGGTAATGCGCCGCCTCGCCCTCCGACAGCCCGAAGGTCACGTGATCGCGCTCATAGACGCTTTCGAGGATGTCGGCGATGCCGCGTCGGATGCCTTCGGGGGTGATGCCGTGCGCGGCGTTGTAGGCTTGTTGCTTTTCGCGCCGGCGGTTGGTCTCGCCGATCGCCGCCTTGAGGCTGTCGGTCATCCGGTCGGCATAAAGGATGGCGCGGCCGTCGATATGCCGCGACGCCCGGCCGATCGTCTGGATCAGCGAGGTGCGCGAGCGCAAATACCCCTCCTTGTCGGCGTCGAGCACCGCCATCAGCGCGCATTCCGGGATGTCCAGCCCCTCGCGCAACAGGTTGATCCCGATCAACACGTCGAACACGCCGAGCCGCAGGTCGCGGATGATCTCGATGCGCTCCAAGGTGTCCACGTCGGAATGCATGTAGCGCACGCGCAGACCCGCTTCGTGCAGGTATTCGGTCAAGGCCTCGGCCATTTTCTTGGTCAGGGTCGTGACCATGACGCGGTGGCCCTTGACCGCCTCCTCGCGGCACTCGGCCATCAAATCGTCGACCTGGGTGTCGACCGGGCGAATGATGCAGGGCGGGTCGACGAGCCCCGTGGGCCGCACGATCTGCTCGACAAAAACGCCGCCGGCGCGGTCCATCTCCCACGGCCCGGGGGTCGCCGAGACAAACACCGTCTGGCCGCGCATCGCCTCCCACTCCTCGAATTTCAGCGGGCGGTTGTCGGTGCAGGACGGCAGCCGAAAGCCATATTCGGCGAGCGTCGATTTGCGCATCCAGTCGCCGCGGAACATGCCGCCCAGTTGCGGCACCGTGACGTGGCTCTCGTCGACAAACACCAATGCGTCGCGCGGCATGTACTCGAAAAAGGTCGGCGGCGGCTCGCCGGGCCGGCGCCCGGTCAGATAGCGCGAATAATTCTCGATGCCGGCGCAGCTGCCGGTGGCGTCGATCATTTCGAGGTCGTAGGTGGTACGCTGCTCGAGCCGCTGCGCCTCGAGCAACTTCCCCTGGGCGAACAATTCCTCGAGCCGAATCTTGAGGTCGCGCTTGATCTGCTCGATCGCCTGCAGCAGGGTCGGGCGCGGCGTCACGTAGTGGCTGTTGGCGTAGACCTTGATCGAGTCGAGGGCGGCGGTCTTTTCGCCGGTCAGCGGGTCG
>DATKHX010000187.1:0-3485 GCA_035510075.1 Allostellaceae bacterium | reverse complement strand
GTCACGGTTCAGCAGATCGAAAAGGAGCTGCAGGAGACCAAGGAGCGCCTGCACTCGACGATCGAGGAGCTGGAAACCGCCAACGAGGAGTTCCGGGCGGCGAACGAGGACCTGCTTTCATTGAACGAAGAACTGCAGTCGACCAATGAAGAGCTCGAGACCTCAAAGGAGGAGCTGCAGTCGTTGAACGAGGAATTGCAGACCGTCAACGGCGAGCTCACCTACAAGATCGACGAGGTCGACCGCGCCAACGCCGATCTCAGCAATCTGTTTCAAAGCACCAAGATCGCGACTATCTTTCTCGACCGCGACCTGAAAATCCGCAGCTTCACGCCGACGATCACGCAGATCTTCAATTTGATCGTCGGCGATCGTGGCCGACCGCTCAGCGACATCGCAAGCCGTATCGGCTATCCGAACCTCGAACAGGAATTGCTTGCCGTGTTCCGCGGCGGCCCCGTGATCGAGCGCGCGGTGAGCCTCGCCGACGGCAAAGCCCATTACCTCGCCCGTATCCATCCTTATCGCGGCAAGTCGGACGTCATCGAGGGCGTGTCGTTGAGCTTTGTCGACGTCACCGGCCTGGTCGCCGCAGAGGATCAGCAGAAGGTGCTGACGGCGGAGCTCAGCCATCGCGTCAAGAACACGCTTGCGGTGGTCTCCTCGATCGCTGAGCGCACCTTGCCGGACGGCCGGGCAAAAGACGACCTGATCGGCCGCCTCCACGCGCTCGGACACACCCATGATCTGCTGTCGGAAGCCGGTTGGAACGAAGCGAGCTTGCTCGACGTAATCCTGACCGAGCTCGCGCCGCATGTCGCGGGTGACGGCTTGAGGGCGGACGGGCCGCCGGTCATGCTAAAGCCGCAGGCCGCCTTGCTGTTGGCGCTGGTCATGCACGAGCTTGCAACCAACGCCGCCAAATACGGTGCTTTGTCGGTCGCCGGCGGGCGGGTCGCGATCGACTGGACGATTGCGGGCGATAATCCGCCCCACCTCGAGCTGACATGGAGAGAGCACGGCGGCCCCAAGGCCGAAGCGCCGCCGAAACGCGGTTTCGGGACGGAACTCATCGAGCGGGGCATCCGTTTCGAATTGCAAGGTGAGGCAAAACTTGAATTCACCGACAGCGGCTTGCTTTGCAAAATGATTATTCCGGCAGATCCGCAACATCTGGTTTTTGGGGCCTTGGTGCAAAGTCAGGCAAGAGAGGAAGCGGCCTCATGACTGTCGGGCTCCAAGGCCTCAGAATACTGGTTGTCGAAGACGAATTTCTCGTCGCTAGCCTGATCCAGGACATACTGGAGACAGCAGGCTGCGTCGTGTCGGGCCCGATCCCGCGGCTGGCACAGGCGGTCGAGGCCGCGCGCGCCGAGCCTTGCGACGCCGCGGTGCTCGACGTCAATTTGGGCGGCGACCAAGTTTTCCCGGTCGCCGAAGTGCTGTCGCAACGCCGAATACCGTTTGTTTTCGTGACCGGATATGCGACCGACTTGTTGCCGGGCGAGCACCACGGGCGCCCGACTATCCGCAAACCGTTCAGAAACCAGGAATTGCTCAATACCGTGTCGGAGCTGGTGAACACGGCTGCCTGACCTCGAGCCGGGAGCAGCGGTGGAACCTTTCGAGGGCGATGTGCGTTAGACGCTCTTAGCGGCGACTACCGTGCACGACGATGACATCAGCCAGCCTAGCCAGCCTTGGCCGTTCGGCCCTCCAAGCGAAGATCGCGGGCGCCGCCTCATGACGGCGACATTGCGGGGTCTCAAAGTCCTGATCGTCGAAGACGAATATCTGATCGCCTCGCTGATCGAGCAGATGCTGGAAGCTGCCGGCTGCGTGATCTCAGGGTCAATCCCGAGAGTGGCCGAGGCGATCGAAGCGGCCCGCGAGACGGAATGCGATGTGGCGCTGCTCGACGTCAATCTGGTGGGAAAGCAGGTCTATCAGGTTGCCGAGCAGCTGGCGGAGCGCGGAATTCCGTTCCTTTTCCTCAGCGGTTACGCGCAGGACGTGCTGCCCTCCGGATTTGCCGAGCGGCCGTGGCTGCGTAAACCCTTCAAGCGCTCGGAACTGTACCAGGCGCTGTCGAACCTGATCGAGCAACGCGCTCCCGTTGACCTAAAGTCTTCCCTCTACGCCCCGCCCGCGCGCCCCGCGAGTATTTAGGGCAGGTTTTCTTTCCCCAGGGATCTGGTGGTACACTTCTGACGCTTGGCACCCACGAGTCTGCTCCTCGTCATGCCCGCGAAAGCGGGCGTCCCGTGCCTGCCCCTGACATGAACAGGGGGCTGCCAGCACGATGCACTTGCCCCTGGCCCCCCGCTTTCGCGGGGCGACGGATCAGAAGCTTAAAGGAGTCATTTTGTCAGGTTCGGACCATTAGGTCGCTCTGGAGAAGCTCGATCCGAGCGGCGACGCCCCGCCAGGCCGCGCGTGACCCGCCGCCCACGAAGCTGTTGCCACTGCGGCGATCTCTCGCGACACTTGCGGCGCATCGGGCGGGAGCGAAAAATGAGGACAGGGGCGGAGTACCGCGAGGCGCTGCGCGACGGCCGCCGCGTCTGGGTCATGGGCGAGGGTATGATCGACGACGTGACGACCCATCCCGCGACCCGCGCGATGGTCGACGAATACGCCGCCTGGTACGATTTGCACTTCGATACGACCTGGCATGACCGCGCGCTGGCGCCGCCGGATCGAAACGGCAGGCGCACCCCTTGGGCCTATGTCGCGCCCAAGACCGCCGGCGAGCTCGGCGCCATGGGCCAGTTCTTTTCCGCCTCGACCTTTTTGAGCGCCGGCAACATCACGCACACCCCGGCCTATGGCCACCTGATCGCGCTCGGCCTTTTCTGCTCGGTCGAGGAGCGCGGCGTCTCGCCCGAGCAGGCCGCGCATGCCGCCCGCTATCGCCAAATGATCGCCGAGACCGGGCGGTTTCTGACGTTTTGCGGCGGCGCGCCGACGATCGGCTACCGCATGCGCGAGAACCCGGCCGACCGGATGGCACTGAAGATCGTGCGCGAGAACGATGCCGGCCTTGTTCTGTCGGGCAAGATCGGCATGCATACGAGCCCGGCCTATGCCGAGGATCTTTACGTCGGCAGCGTGTCGGGTCTGCAGATCGACGGCCAGTACGTGACGTTTATCGTACCGGTCAATGCCCCGGGGATAACCGTGCTGTGCCGCAAGATCGCGGTGCGCGACCAGAACCCGTTCGTCGCCCCGCTGTCGAGCCGCTTCGACGAGCTCGACGGCCAGATGTGGCTCGACGACGTGTTCGTGCCGTGGGAGAGCGTCTTTTTCCTCGGCCAGTCGCCCGAGCCGGTCGTGCGCTGGCTGATCTGGCATCATCTCTACGGCTGGCTGTCGAAGGCCGAATTCACGCTCGGCCTGGCTTTGGCGCTGGCGCACGCGATGGGCCTCGCCCGCCACGAACAGACGATCGATTACCTGCTCGACCTGACGATCGAGGTGCAGAC
>DATKHX010000186.1:0-9616 GCA_035510075.1 Allostellaceae bacterium | reverse complement strand
CCCATCGGGATCGGAAACAGCGGCGCGATCATCATTTTATTGAGCACGGTTTCGATGCCGTGCCCGTTTAGATGGCCGGCCCAGATCCGGATCCGGCTGTTGGCGTCGTAGCACGGCGCGAAAAACGGCAGGCCGCAGATGTGGTCGAAGTGCGTGTGGCTGTAAAAAATATCGAGCTCCGCCGCCTTGCCGTCCCGCGTCAGCTCGTTGCCGAGCAGCCGCAAGCCGGTGCCGCCGTCGAACACCATCAGACGGTCGCCGCACCGTATCTCGACGCAGGAGGTGTTGCCGCCGTAACGCACGGTATCCGCGCCCGGGCAGGCGATGCTGCCGCGCACGCCCCAAAACCGCACCGTATACTCCGGCTGGACCAAGGTCCGGATCCTAATCCTCTCGTCCCCCGAGCCTCTTATATCGGCGGATTTCACAAAAAAAGCTATATGCCGGAAATCCGTTCGGGGGATGTTTGACGGCTTTTTGGCGATCTTCGTCTAAACCTGTCGTTAACCAAATGGGTTTATGACCGGGATACCCCCCAACCAGCTGGAGCATCGGTCGATGTCTCGGACCGAGTACGACACCGCGATCGCCCAATTCCTCCTCACCAAATCCGTCACGCGCTGCCCGACCGTCTGCGTCGTCCCGACCCAGGCGACCGTGGCAGATGCCGACCGCGCCGCCTATCGCGATTATGTCGCGGCGCGAGAGGCGGCCCGGCTGGAAAAGCTCAAGTCCCTTCGCCATCTGGTTAATCCGTTGCCCGTGCCCGAGAATGTGACAAGATAACCAGACGATCCCCCGATCTCGGGTTTCGCTCGCCCGCCGTGGTGCAGGAATTGCGATGGCCGATGCCGAGCTTTCTGTCCGCTGCTGCATCGCCGGAGGCGGCCCCGCCGGCATGATGCTTGGGCTGCTCTTGGCCCGCGCCGGAGTTCCGGTGCTGGTGCTCGAAAAGCATGCCGATTTCCTGCGCGATTTCCGCGGCGACACGATCCACCCGTCGACGCTCGAAATCATGCACGAGCTCGGCCTGTTGGACGAATTTCTGCGCCGCCCGCATCAGGAAGCCCGCACCCTCGGCGCGCAGATCGGCAGCGATTTTCTCGAGCTTGCCGACTTCACTCGGCTGCCGACCCATTGCCGCTTCCTCGCATTGATGCCGCAATGGGACTTCCTCGATTTTTTAGCCGAGCAGGCGCGCCGTTACCCGACCTTTCAGCTCCGGACGAGAGCCGAGGTCACCGGCCTGATCGAACAGGCCGGGCGGGTAATTG
This sequence comes from Allostellaceae bacterium, assembly GCA_035510075.1. Lineage (GTDB taxonomy): Bacteria > Pseudomonadota > Alphaproteobacteria > ATCC43930 > CGMCC-115725 > AP-15. The sequence goes on along the minus strand of DATKHX010000186.1, from coordinate 8,342 downwards.
GGGTTCGCGCCGAAACCCCCGAGGGCGGCCTGACCGTCCGCGCCGATCTCATGGTCGGCGCCGACGGCCGCCATTCCACCGTGCGCGAGAAAGCCGGCTTTACAATCGACGACATCGGCGCGCCGATGGACGTGCTGTGGATGCGGCTGTCGCGGCGGCCCGACGATCCAGGGCAGACGCTGGGGCGAATCGACGCCGGGCGGATCTTGGTGATGCTGAACCGCCAGGACTACTGGCAGTGTGCGTTCGTCATCGCCAAGGGCGGGTTCGACGAGATCCGCCAGCGCGGCCTGCCGGCCTTCCGTGAGGAAGTCGCCCGGCTCGTCCCTTACCTGCGCGACCGAACCCTCGAATTGCGCGACTGGGACGACGTGAAGCTGTTGAGCGTTGCGGTCGACCGCCTGAGGAAATGGCACCGGCCCGGTCTGCTGTGCATTGGCGATGCGGCGCACGCGATGTCGCCGATTGGTGGCGTCGGCATCAACCTCGCTATCCAGGACGCGGTCGCGGCGGCCAACATCCTCGCTTGGCCTTTGCTGCAAGGCGCCGTCGCCGCGGACGATCTGAGTGCCGTCCAGCGCCGGCGGGAGTTTCCAACGCGGGCGACCCAGGGTCTGCAGGTGTTTGTCCAGAACCGGTTGATCAGTCGCGTTCTCGCCAACCCTCGCGCGATCAGGGCGCCGCTGCTGCTGCGCCTGCTCAGCCGCTGGCCCTATCTGCGCCGCTTCCCCGCACGCATCCTTGGCCTCGGCTTTCGCCCCGAGCATGTGAGGGCGCCAGCCCGCGCCTGACCCCCGATGTCGAGCCCATCGGCCGCGCGCGCCGGTCGAGCGCCACGGTCTACGGCCACCCCTGTGTGGCGCATGTCGTTGACGGGTCCGGCCGCCCGGCCGCGCAGGCAAATTAGTGCACCGGGGCGGCGGTGTCGGCTTTTGCCGCGAGCGAGGCCGGGCGGAACGCACCGAGCTTTTGGGCCCTCAGCCCTGCTCGCGGGTTTCGGTAAAGCGCAGCTTGGGCCACTCCTCGACCGTGGTGCGCAAATCCCAGGCGTTGCGGGCGAGAAAAACAGGGACGCCGTCATGGTCCTCGGCGCTGGCTGACGGATTGCGCATCCGGAAGCGTTCGAGCTCCGCCGGGTCGTCGGCATCGAGCCAGCGCGCCGCCTGATAGGCTGCACCGTCGAGCCGGGTCGCGAGCCCGTACTCGGCCTCGAGCCGCGCCGTCAGCACATCGAGCTGCAACGCGCCGACGACGCCGATGATCCAGTCGCCGCCGGTCTGCGGCTTGAACACGCGCGTCACCCCCTCCTCTGCCAGCTGCTCGAGCGCGTGGCGCAGGTGCTTGGTCTTCATCGGGTCCTCGACTCGCACCCGGCGCAGCATCTCGGGGGCAAAGCTCGGGATGCCGGTCACGCGGATCTCAGCGCCCTCGGTCAGGGTGTCGCCGATGCGCAGGCTACCGTGGTTCGGGATGCCGATGATGTCGCCGGGCCACGCCTCCTCGGCGAGGTTGCGCTCGCGCGCCAGAAAAAACACCGGCGCCTGCACCGAAATGACCCGGCTGGTGCGGATGTTCTTCAATTTCATGCCGCGCTGAAAGCGGCCCGAGGCGAGCCGCACAAAGGCGATGCGGTCGCGGTGCTGCGGGTCGATATTGGCCTGCACCTTGAAGACGAAGCCGGCGACCTCGGCCTCCTCCGGCCGGATCGGGTGTGGCCCATCGGGTCCAACAGCCGGCTGTGGGCGCGGCGGCGGCGCCAATTCGGCAATGCCGTGCAGCAATTCGCGCACCCCGAAATTGTTCAAGGCGCTGCCGAAATATACCGGTGTCTGGTGACCCGCGCGAAAGGCCTCGGGGTCGAACGGCGGACACAGCCCGCGCGCCATCTCCACCTCCTCACGCAGGTTCGCGAGCGCCGCCGCCGGCAGCCGGCGCGCCAGTTCGGGGTCGTCGAGCCCGCGGCACCGCACCGGCTCGACGACGTGGTCGTGCGCGCCGCGCTCGAACAGCAACAGCTTGTCGTCGAACAGATCCCAGGTGCCGAGGAAATCGCGGCCCATGCCGATCGGCCACGATGCCGGAGTCACGTCGAGCGCGAGGCTCTGCTCGATTTCGTCCAAGAGGTCGAACGGGTCGCGGCTCTCGCGGTCGAGCTTGTTGATAAAGGTCACGATCGGCACGTCGCGCAGCCGGCACACCTCGAAGAGCTTGCGGGTCTGCTCCTCGATGCCGCGGGCGGCGTCGAGCACCATGACCGCACTGTCGACCGCGGTCAGCGTGCGATAGGTGTCCTCGCTGAAATCCTGGTGGCCGGGCGTGTCGAGCAGGTTGAAGGTCAGCCCGTCATGCTCGAAGCTCATCACCGCGGAGGAGACCGAAATGCCGCGCTCGCGCTCGATCGCCATCCAGTCGGAGCGCGCCCGCCGCCGGTCGCCGCGCGCCTTGACCTCGCCCGCCAGCTGGATCGCGCCACCGAACAGCAGCAATTTCTCGGTCAAGGTGGTCTTGCCGGCGTCGGGATGCGAGATGATCGCAAAGGTCCGCCGCCGCGCTATCTCATCGGTAAGGCTACGCATCAATCCGCTTCAACTGTTTTCGGAATGCCAGGCGCCGGCGGGCTCGCCCGGCATCGGCCGTGGATATGATGGCTGCCCGCCTTTTTGCCAACGGCTGTCGAGCGGTCGAGGATCGAGGCTCGGGCGTTCAGCGCTTCGTCCCGCGAGGTGCCGCCGATGGAGGAAATTCCCGGTTCGACGGGAAATATTCGGGATTTCGCGCCTCATTGGCATCCAAACTGTAGAAAATCGCATTCTGAATCATAAGCTTGCGGGCAAATCCGGAGCCGAGCTAACCGGGAATTTTGCCGCCTCAATCGGGAATTGTTTTCACTAAACCGGGAACTCTGTTCACCCAACGGGAAATCCAAAATCACAAGCATCGCCCCCTTTCGCGCTGCCGTAGCGTAAGAAGCGTACCAGCGAAGCACGGCGAAATTACGTCCGCAACAAGAGACATCACCTCCCGGGTGTGAGCCAGGCCGATCACTTCGGGGCGGAATTGATGCCCCTCTGTAGACCACAAAACTGCTAAGAAGGTCCCCGAGTTGCTTGTGGTCAGGGCTATACAGGGTAGCGCCGAGTACGCGCTTGGCATCGGCGAGAACCTAAAAGACCGCGTATTCGACGCGCTGCGCATCAGCATCGAGGGATTTTTATCAGTTTCAGAAAACAACCTGAACCCGATTACCGATTTGACTTCGGACTTTGCTCCTGTCATCGCCGCCATCGTCGATCACGTATTCGAGGGCAAGCGGCCGCGCGGCGAGATCTCGCGTTCGACCCGCTCTAAACTCTCCCCCCAGTCGCAGCGTTGGCAGGACCTGATCGATCGACCTTGGCGCGGATGGCTGGGCGCACCTCTTTCTTCTCCGCGCCGAGGTCGGTGCCCCACATTTCGCAGGCGGCATGGTTCGCATGCACAAGCCGCCAGTGCCGGTCGACGGCGTAGAACTCTTCCCGGATACGATCGAGAATATCGGCGGCAAGCTCGTCGAAATCGGGCGTCGCCGCGACTCCGGCATCCGCCGGCAACCCGATCTGCATCTCCGGTCTCATCTCAGCGTCCGGATTTTTGTACCCGTGTGGCTCGGCGTCGTCTACCAATGGACGAGGTGCGCGGGGCTGCATCCGCGACCGGCGGCCGGCGCCGTTCCTGTTGACATCATATAGCTACGAGACGCCCCCTCCTTTTGGCTAAACTGCGAGAGGCTCCGTTGTTCGGCCAGGCAGAAAATGAGTGAACCGAGGGTAGAGCGCCGGTTGGCGGCGATCCTGGCAGCCGATGTCGTCGGCTACTCGCGGCTCGTTGGCATCGACGAGGAGGGCACGCTCGAACGGCTGAAGGTGCTGCGCCGCGAACTCGCCGACCCGGTGATCAAGGAGCATCGCGGCCGCATCGTCAGGATCACCGGCGACGGCCTGTTGGTCGAGTTCGCGAGCGTCGTCGACGCGGTGCGCTGTGCCGTCGACGTGCAACGCGAGATGGCGGTGCGCAACGCCGAGGTGCCGCAGAATCAGCGGATCGAATTCCGGATCGGGATCAATCTCGGCGACATCATCAAGGACGGGCAGGATATCTACGGCGATGGCGTCAATGTCGCCGCCCGCCTCGAAGCCTTGGCGAGCCCGGGCGGAATTTGCGTCAGCCGCGTCGTGCGCGACCAGGTGCGCGACAAGCTCGGATTTGGCTTCGACGACAGGGGCGAGCAGCAGGTCAAGAATATCGCGCGGCCGGTCCGTATATTCGACGTGAAGATCGCCGGAGACTCAATGGCTCTGACCTCGGATTTCGCAGCGCGGGCGCCGCTGCCGTTGCCCGACAAGCCCTCGATCGCGGTTTTGCCATTCCAGAATATGAGCCGCGATCCCGAGCAGGAATATTTTGCCGACGGCATGGTCGAGGAGATCATTACCGCGCTCAGCCGCATCCGTTGGCTGTTCGTCATCGCCCGCAACTCGAGCTTCACCTACAAGGGGCAGTCGGTCGGCGTGCGGCAGGTGGGGCGCGAACTCGGCGTGCGCTATGTTCTCGAAGGCTCGGTGCGCAAGGGCGGAAACCGGGTCCGCATCACCGCCCAGCTGATCGAGGCCGAGACCAGCGCCCACCTTTGGGCCGATCGTTTCGACGGCCCGTTGGAGGACGTGTTCGACCTTCAGGACAAGGTCGCGGTCAACGTCGCCGGGGTGATCGAGCCGGCGCTGCAGGCCGCCGAGGCCCGCCGCTCGGCCGCCCGTCCGAAGACTGACCTGACCGCCTACGACCTCTATCTGCGCGCGCTTGCGACCTACTACCCGATCACCAAAGAGCGGCTTTTCCAGGCTCTGGAGCTGCTGGAGCAGGCGATAGCGATCGACGGGGGTTGCGGCCCGGCGCTGTCGTTGGCGGCGATGTGCCAGATGCGGCTCGTCCGGGAGAGCTGGGCCGAAGCGCCGAAGAATGCCGGCCGCGAGGCGGTGGCGCTTGCCCGGCGGGCGCTCGAGGTGGCGGAGGACGACCCGGGCGTCCTCGGCAACGCCGGCTTTGTGCTGGCCAATTTCGGCGAGGACATCGGTGCTATGATGGGGCTGCTCGACCGCGCCGTGACGATCACCCCGAGCTTTTCCCGAGGCTGGTTCCTGAGCGGCGTGCTCAGGCTATGGGCCGGTCACCACGATCTCGCGATCGGCCATGCCGAGACCGCACTGCGGCTGAGCCCGCGCGATCGAACCGGCACGCCCTTGAGCTTGATCGGCGAGGCGCATTTCTTCAAACGCGAGTTCGACGAAGCGGTCGCGAAGCTGCTCCTGTGCATTCAAGATCAGCCGGGCTATCCCCACCCATACCGCATCCTCGCCGCGTGCTACGCCCATATGGGGCAGCTCGATGACGCGCGCGCAGTGATCGCACGGCTGCGCGCCATTACGGCCGGCCTCGTGCCGAGTGCGGCACAGCTGCGCAACCCCGCGGACCGCGAGCTGTTTCTGTCGGGCCTCCGATTGGCGGTGGGCGCCGGTTAACGAGCATGGACGACGCGGGTCTGGGCGTGCTGGCGAAGATCGGCGCAGAGCGGCCGCGCCTGATGGCGACGAAGGCGGCAATCGAACGGGCTCAGCATAACCTTCGGCACAACGACACCGCGCGGCAGTGGTCTGAGGAAGTCGAAAAACAGGCCAACCTTTTGCTGGAGCTGCCGCCGTTGACCTCGAGCTGGGTGCACGACCCTAGGGAGACCGGCGCGGCCCCCCTTCCCCTCGTCCGACCGCCCAAGTCGACCGACGCGCCGGCTGCCCCGCTCGATATCGCCCGCCTCTTTTGCCTGCGAATACAAACCCTCGGGATCATCTGGCTGCTTACCGGCGACACGCGATATCGCGATCGCGCAAAAGCCGAGCTCCTCGCGGTTTGCGCTTTTCCCGATTGGGCGGGCGACAACAAGTTTCTGGTCACGGCCGAGACCGCGTTCGGAGCCGCGATCGGCTATGATTGGCTGCACGACAGCCTTGATCCCACCGAGCGCGAGCAGGTTGCGCGCGCGATCGTCGACAAAGCCATCCAGCCGGGCCTCGATCAATTCGCCAAGCCGAAGCCGCCGTACTGGACCACAACGGCGATGAACTGGAACCTGGTCTGCAACGGTGGGCTGATGGTAGCAGCACTATCGGTGTTAGAGGCCGACCCGAGGGCGGCGCAACTCTTCTCGCTGTGCCGCGATTCTGTGACCACGGGCTTTAGCGAATATCGCCCCGATGGCGGGTTTGCGGAGGGGCCGGGCTATTGGCACTATGCCACCCAGTACGCGATCTATCTTCTCGACAGCTTGGCGACGGCGCTCGGCACGGATTTGGGGCTCGACGCGCTGCCGGGGCTGGCTCGGACGGGCCGCTTCCGGCTCTATGCCGCCGGCCCGTCGGGAAAGCTCTTCAACTTCGCCGACGGCGAGGAGGACCACAGCGGCGGCTATTGGCTGTTTTGGCTGGCTAAACGGTACCGCCACCCGATCGACGCCTCGATCGCGCGGCATCGGGGGAAGGCACATCCGATGGACCTTTTATGGTTCGACGACCATGCCCGCGATCCGATCGGCCTGCCGACCGCGCAGCAATTCCACGAAGCCGGTGTCGTGATGCTTCGCGGCGATTGGGGCGAGCCCAAAGCAACTTATCTCGGGATCAAGGGGGGCGCCAACGACGCTTGCGAGCACGGGCACTACGATCTCGGCAGTTTTGTTCTCGACGCGGATGGGGTGCGGTGGGCCAAGGATTTGGGGCCGGACGACTACGAGCTTCCCGGCTACTTCACGCCCGAGATGCGGTCTCGCTACTACCGCACGAGCACGATCGGTCACAACACCATCGTCATTGGCGGCGAGTGCCAACCGCCCGATGCCCGCGCCGTCATCACCCATACGCGTTTCGGGGAAGAAATCTCGTCTGTCGTGATGGATCTTTCGGCGGCGTATCCGAGCGCCGCCAGCGCCGTGCGCGGCTTTGCACTGATCGATCGCCGGCACGTGCTGATTGTCGACGACATCGTGCCTAAAGAATGTCCGGCGTCGCTCGACTGGCAGATGCACACCGCGGCCGAGGTGGAAATCCGCCCGGCGGCAATGGCAGCCCTGACCGTTCGGGAGCAAAGCGACGGCGCCGAGCGCCCCCGGCTTTACCTCCGGGTCATCGATCCGGGGACCGGAACGTTGTCGTCGAGGTCGGCGGCCCCCGGCGAGCCGCAAGGGCAGAACCCCAATCCGGGCGTTGCGAAACTGGTGTTCCATCTCGGTCAGGTGGCGCAACGGGTGCGGCTGGCGGTCTTGCTGTCGCCTGATTTGGACATATGCGCCAACCTCGAATTGCCGCTAGCGCTGCGGGCTTCTCCATCCGATTGGTAACGGGGGCTCGTGAAGAAGTCGGCGCGCTCGCTGTCGATCAGGTGCCGGCCGTCGATGATTGCTTGGGCCGGCGGGCTCGTGTCGGCTTTGCGAGGCTGCCCTCCACTTCCATCAGCCGCAGGAGCAGCGGCACCACCCCCGGCTCCTGAACCAGCCCGACCGCCTTTTTGGTGGATACCCAGGACAGCTTTCGTTCGCCTTTTTCAGGCCATTTCCTCAACCGCTGCTCGACTCGAAGGATATAGACCTCGACTGTCGCGGCGCGAGCCTCTCCTGATTCCAGTCTTTTGGAATAAGTAAAAGAACCGAGCGGGATCGGGCTGGTGATGGTCCCTTTGATCCCCGCTTCTTCGTAAGCCTCTCTTTCTGCGGCCTTGGCGGGAGTCGAGCCGCCGTGTACGTTCCCCTTGGGAATGATCCACCGCCCGGTGTCGCGCGAGGTAACCAGCAGCACCTGGACCTTGCCGTCGAGGATGCGGTAGGCGATGACGCCGGCTTGGTTAAGTATTTGGTTGGGCGCGGTCATTGCTCTCGCCGACAAGCTTCGCCTTTTATGGGACAAGCAACGGTTCTGATCAATCACTCATTTCAAGGATTTTGGGTCGAATTTAATCTTGAACTTCCAGACCTGCGTATGTTTATCGCGACCTCGCGGTGCTGCCACGCAGCTGCAGGAGGGGAAATGGACGCCACCCTGACGCTGATCGACCTCGCCGGCTCGATTGCCCTCTTGCTGTGGGGCGTGCACATGGTGCAGAGCGGCATCCAGCGTGCCTTCGGCCCGCATCTGCGCCGGTTTCTCGGGCGCACATTGCGCGACCGGTTTTCGGCTTTTCTGGCCGGCCTCGGGGTCACCGCGGTGTTGCAGAGCAGCACCGCGACCGGGCTGATGGTGTCGAGCTTTGCCGCCGGCGGGCTG
>DATKHX010000185.1:0-13515 GCA_035510075.1 Allostellaceae bacterium | reverse complement strand
GGCAGGCTGGTGCCGCTCGCAAATGCGGCCTCGACAAAGGGAAGGTCGCGCAATGTCAGGACGACGCCGCGCACGAGGCGGGTGACGCGCGGCACCTCGGCGACAGTGATCGCAAAAACCACGTTTTCGAGGCTGGCGCGGGTCAGCGCCATCAATGCGATCGCGATCAAGATCGCGGGGATCGACATCAGCCCGTCCATGATCCGCATCAGGATCGCGTCGGCCCAACGGATGAAACCGGTGAGAAGGCCCAGCACCAGACCGAAGGCCGTGCTCAACACCGCGACGCTGAGGCCGACGGTCAGCGACACGCGCGCGCCGTAAACCGTACGGCTGAACACGTCGCGGCCGAGCATGTCGGTGCCGAACCAGTTTTGCCGCGACGGCCAATGCAGGCGTTGGATCGGCGACAGCGCCTCGGGGTCGCTGGTGCCGAGATAGGGGGCGAATATCGCCATCAGCACCATCGCGCCCAACAGCACGCCGCCCGCGAGGATCGTCGGGTGGCGCCGGACATACTCGCGCATGCCGCGCCGCCGCTCGGCCGGCGCGGCGAGGGCAAGATCGCTCGGCGCGACGGTCATCTCGTCGCTTCTTTCTCAGATCCGTCCCGTAATCGTCGTCACCGGGCTTGTCCCGGTGATCCACGCTTTTCTTGCGGCCAAGACGTGGATGGCCGGAACAAGTCCGGCCAAGACGTTTCTATCTGCAACCTTGACGGCATATGCGTCCGCCTCTCAATACCGGATGCGGGGGTCGAGGAAGGTGTAGCTGAGATCGATCAAGAGGTTGACCAGCACATAGGCGGCCGAAAATATCAGGATGATGCCCTGGATGATCGGATAGTCGCGGCGCAGGATGGCATCGACCGTCAGCCGGCCGAGACCGGGGATCGCGAACACCGTCTCGGTGACGACGACACCGGCGATCAACGAGGCGATGCCGATGCCGATGATCGTTACGATCGGCACCGCCGCATTTTTCAGCGCATGCCGGATCAGCACCTTGTCGTTCGCCAAGCCCTTGGCCTGGGCGGTGCGGATATAGTCCTGGGCGAGCACGTCGAGCATGCCGGCTCGGGTCATGCGCGCGATCAGAGCGGTGTAGACCATCGCCAGCGCCACAGTCGGCATGACCAAATGCGACAAAAACGGCCACAGGCCGCGGTCGAGGCCGACAAAACCCTGGACCGGCAGCAGATCGGTGCGCACTGCGAACAGATAGATCAGCACATAAGCGAGGACGAAGACCGGCACCGAGAACCCGATGACGGCGAAGACCATCACTGTCCGATCGATCCACGATCCGGCCTTCCATGCCGCCAGCACACCCATCGGGATCGCCGCCAGGACCGAGACGAGCAAGGTCGAGATCGTCAAGGCAATCGTCGGCTCGACCCGTTGCGCAATCAGGGTGGTGACCGGAAGATTGGTGAAAATCGAGACGCCGAGGTCGCCGTGCAGCAGACGCCACACCCACGACCCGAACTGCACGTAAAGCGGCTGGTCGAGCCCGAGGGCCTGATGGATGCGCGCGATGTCGGCAGGGGTCGCGGTATCGCCGGCGATGATCGCCGCGGGATCGCCGGGGCTCAGATGCAACAGGCCGAAAACAAACAAGGCCACGACCGCCATCACCGGGATGGTCGAAAGAACGCGGCGGACAATATAGGCGAACATGGCGGGGTCCAGAGCTCGGGGCCCCTCACCCCCTCCCTTTCCCCGCGTGCGGGGAGAGGGAGGGGCCCGCGGCAGCACAAGGGTGAGGGGCATCCGCTAGCACCACGGTCAATCCTTCTCGACATTCCAGAGGAAGACGACCGGGGCGACGATGATCCCGCGAAGGTTCTTGCGGTAGGCGGTCGGAACCACGAACTGGCCGGTCGGCACATAGGGGACGTCGCCCTGATAGGCTTCGGTCTGGATATCGGCCGCGAGCTTTTTCTGTGCGGCGAAATCGGGCGCCTTGAACCATTCGTCGATCAGCCCTTCGAGCTTGGGATCGGTCGGCCAGCCGAACCAGGCCTTGCCGTCGTTGGCGCGCAGTGCCGCATCGACCGCCGGCGACAGCAAATCCGGGGCGGACGTCCAGGTGTGAAAGATGTTCCAGCCGCCTTGGCCGATCGGCGCTTTCGACGCGCGACGCGTAATCAGGGTGCCCCAGTCCATTGCCTGCAGTTCGACATTGAGCCCGGCCGCTTTCAACATGGCCAACGTCACCAGCGCCTGGGCGTGGACTATCGGCTGGTCGGTCGCATCGAGCAGCACGACCTTTTCGCCCTTGTACCCGGAATCAGCGATCAGCTGTTTCGCCTGGGCCGGATCGGGGCCCTTCAGCAGCGCTTGGGCGCCGGCCTGGGTTTCGAGCGGCGTGCCGCAGCCGAACAAGGCGGCGCAGGTCTTCCAGTATTTCGGGTCGCCGGCGGCGGCCTGCATGTATTCCTTTTGGTCGACGAGGTTCAGCACCGCCTGGCGCAGCTTCAGATTGTCGAACGGCGGCTGAACATGATTGAAGCGCAGAATGCCTTGATTGCCGAGCGGGTCGACGGTGGCGACGACCACGTCGGGATTTCCGGCAAAGACCGGCAACAGATCGGCCGGCGGCTGCTCGTACCAATCAGCTTCGCCGGCATTCAGCGCCGCCGACGCGGTGGCGGAATCGGGAATGTACAGCCACTCGACCCGGTCGACCTTGGCGACCTTGCCGCCCGAGGCAAAGCTCGGCGGCTCTTTGCGCGGCACATATTCGGTGTTTTTGACAAAAACCGCCTTGTTTCCAGGCACCCATTCCGACTTGACGAATTTGAACGGGCCGGATCCGACCGCTTCGGGGATTTGCTTGTACGGGTCGGTCTTGGCAAGCCGCTCGGGCATCATGAACGGCACGTTGCTCGACAATTTGCCGAGCGCGTTGAGCAGCAGCGGGAACGGCGTCCTAAGCGCGATCGCAAACGTCTTGTCATCGAGCGGTTTGATCTCGGCGACCGCTTCCATCAGCTTTTGGCCGAACGGGTCGCGCTTGCCCCAGCGCTCGATCGAGGCGATGCAGTCGACGGCGCGCACCGGTTGGCCGTCGTGCCATTTGAGGCCGTCGCGCAAGACGAACGTATAGGTCAGCTTGTCGTCGCTGACCTGCCAGTGATCGACCATTTGCGGCTGCGGCTTGAAATTTTTGTCGAGCGCAAACAGCGTGTCAAACACGAGATAGCCGAAGTTGCGCGTGACATAGGCTGTCGTCCAGATCGGATCGATGCTTCTGAGGTCGGCTTGCGGAATAAAGCGAAGCGTGGTCTGCACGGGTTCTGCCCGGACCGGGAGGGTGGTCAGACAGATTACGATAAGAGCCGCCGCCGCTGGACGCAGGAGCCGGGCAAAAAAGTTCATCGGTCACCCTGTTCGACCATTTGTTGTGCTGACAACCTTATGCGATCTTTTCGTGCCGTCACAGTGCAAAAGACGGGCCACGCCGGCCCAGCCGCAAGCGCATGGTTAACTCGCTTGTATGTAGCACGTCATAGCGCTACATAACGTCCTCCAGCGACCCGACGGATGCTCCATGAGCAAGACCATAAGCTTACGCGAAGCCAACCAAGCCTTTGCCCGCTGCATCCGCGAGGTCGAAGCCGGCGAGGAGTATGTGATCACTCGCAAGGGCGAACCGGTGGCGCGCCTCGTGCCCGTTGCCAGGCTTCGTATTCTTACCCCCGAGCAGGAGGCAGCCCTCGCCCGAACTCGCGCTCGCATGGAGAAGGGCTGGCCGATCGGCGCCGGACCGCTCGACCGCGACGTATTGCATGAACGGTGATAGCGAGCGGTTTTCGCTCGATACGAATTTGCTCGTTTACGCGATCGACGGCCAGGGCGGAATCAAGCATGAGCTTGCCAAACAGATCATCGAGCGCGCCGTCCGCTGCAATTGCTGCTTGACCTTGCAGGCCGTGTCCGAATTCTACGCGGCCGTCACCCGAAAGCGCGTGCTCCCACGCCATGAGGCTGCCGCGCAGGCAGCCGACTGGCTGGCGTTGTTTCCATGTGCCGCTGCGTCTGCGGGTGCGGTTCGAAGCGCGCTCACGGACGCGACCGCGGGACGGGCGTCCTACTGGGACGCGCTCCTGGTGGCGACCGCGAGAGAAGCCGGGTGTGCCGTCCTACTGACCGAAGATTTGTCGGACGAGACGGAGTTCGGCGGGGTCCGGATTCACAATCCCTTCTCGCCCTCGGGTGGGCTCAACCCGCTGGCCTGCCGATTGCTCGGGTTGGATTAACGCATGCACTACATCGACCCCGATCGGAGCTAGCCCTTGGCTGTCGGGATTTCGACACCGAAACGAGTGCGGAAGCCGTCACGCCCGCAGGGCGTGATGGCGACGGCACGGCTGTCCTTGACCCGTTCGATCCAGCGGAGGTCAAAGCAGCGCTGCGCCAGCGCCGCACCGACGGCCCCGCCGAGATGCGGCCGGCGCTCGCTCCAATCGACGCACGGCCGACAAAACCGCCGGCGCTTGCCGGCGGTGCTCGCCAGATCGAGCCCCAATTCGTCGAAAAACCGGGCACCTTCATCGGTGACCTCGCCGCCGTCTTCATCGAGCAGCACATGGCGGCGGTCGGCGAGGCTACCGGCGAGCGCCACGCCCAGCCGTCCGGCGAGGTGGTCGTAGCAGGTCCGCGCCGAGCGCAGCGCCTCGTCGCGCATCCAGGCCGGGCGATAGCGCGGCGTGCCCGCCACCGCGACCGACATGATCTCTTCGAGCATGCGCGCAACCTCCGCCGAAGCCAGCCGGAAATAACGATGCCGGCCTTGCTTTTCGACGGAGAGCAGCCGCGCCTCGACGAGTTTTGCGAGATGCGCGCTCGCCGTTTGCGCGGTGACGTGCGCGGCAAAAGCGAGGTCGCCGGCGCTCAGTGCGCGCCCGTCCATCAGCGCCGACAGCATGTTCGCGCGCGCCGGATCGCCGACCAATGCCGCGATCTCGGCGATGTAGGGTCCGTTGTTCATGAGGGGACCATATCACGCAGCCGCCCCCGGTGTGCCGCGCAAACGCTTCGGGCGCGGACGAAGTTATGATAGGACCGCTCGCCAGGTATCGACGGCGGCCAGGAGCAAGGGAAGAGGCGGCGATGGAAGAAGTCTACACCTTCGCGGGCAACCCGCTCGACCGCGTCAGCCAGCGCCGGCAGGACGCCGCCTGGATCGCCACGCTGCTCGACGACCCCGAAACCCGGCTGCTGCCGTTCCGCGAATTGAAGCCCATCATTCGCGATGCCTCGGCGACGCGGCTCGAGTGGCAGCCGGTGGCGCCCTGGCGGGCGGCAATCGACGATGGCGCCCCCCTGGTCCTGCTGGGGATCGGCGAGGGTCGGGCACATTTCGCGCTCGACGCCGGCAGCACGCCGGGAGCGGATGCGGCCGAGGGCGCAACCGCGGACGTCCGCAGTCTGGCGACCGCCATTCCGGGCCCCGAGGCGGCGATCCTCGCCGAGGCGCGCTCGGCGCTCGACTGGCACGCCCGCCACGGCTTTTGCGCGCAATGCGGGGTGGCGAGCACCGTCTCGTCAGGCGGCTGGGGCCGGCGCTGCCCGAATTGCCGGGCGCATCATTATCCGCGCGTCGACCCGGTCGTGATCATGCTCGCGGTCAGGGGCGAGCGCTGTCTGCTCGGCCGTAACCGCCGGCGGGTCGGCACCCGCTACTCGTGCCTCGCAGGGTTTATGGAGCCGGGCGAAACCATCGAGGAGGCGGTGCGCCGTGAGGTCCTGGAGGAATCCGGGGTGCGGGTCGGCCGGGTGCTCTATCTCGCCTCGCAGCCCTGGCCGTTTCCGTCGACCCTGATGATGGGGTTGCTGGCCGAGGCGATTTCCGAGGAGATCCGCATCGACCCCGAAGAGCTTGCCGAGGCGCGCTGGTTCGAGCGCGACGAGGTGCGGGCGATGGTCGAGCGCTCGCGCACCGACGACCCGATCCCGGGTGCGGCAACCCTGCCGCCGCCGCTCGCGATCGGCCACCAGCTGGCGCGCCGCTGGGCGTTCGGGGTGGACAGCATTTAGCAGCGTTTTGCGAGGCCCGTCGTTCGCTCTCCGGCAGAAGCGAGGCGAATAATGGCGAGTGGCACGACGCAGCCGGTCGGCGTCGTTACCGGGGCGAGTGCCGGGATCGGGCTTTACACCGCGTTGGGCCTCGCCCGCACCGGGATGCGCGTCGTCATGACCGGACGCGACCGCGAGCGCACCGAAGCGGCGCGCCGCTTTGTCGGGGCGCGGGTCGAGGGCGCGCAGATCGACACCGCGCTCGCCGATTTCGCTTCGCTCGCCGCGGTTCGCGGCCTCGCCGAGGAAATCCTGGCGCGCCATGACCGGCTGGACCTCCTGGTCAACAACGCCGGACTGTTTTCACCAAATTACCGGCTGTCGCAGGACGGGTACGAGATGACCTTTGCGGTCAATCATCTCGCACCATTTCTGCTGACCAATCTGCTGCTCGGCCGGTTGAACGCCTCGGCACCGGCGCGGATCGTGACGGTCGCCTCGCGGGCGCATCGCGGAAACCGGCTCGATCTTGCCACCATCGCCGGGCCGCGCGATTGGTCGATGATGAAGGCCTATGGGCGCTCGAAGCTGTGCAACATCCTGTTTACCCGCGAGTTGGCGCGGCGGCTCGACGGCACGGGCGTGGTCGCGACCTGCCTGCATCCGGGCGTCGTCGCGACCAGTCTCGGGCGGCGCGGCGGTCTGGTCGAGCTCGGCTGGCGGCTCATGAGGCCGTTCATGATCAAAGCCGAACAGGGTGCCGAAACATCGCTGTTTCTGGCGACGGTGCCGGATCCGACATTGTTCGGCGGCGGCTATGTCGCCGGCAAGACATTGGCCCGACCGGATCCGGCCGCGCTCGACGACGACCTGGCACGCCGCCTATGGGAGGAAAGCGCGCGCCTCGTCGGGCTCTGAGATCAGTGACGACGGCGCCGACGGGTGGCTCGCCGTCCGATCAGGTGATCCAGGCTGCCTCTAGGAAAAAGCGGCAGCATTGCTCGCGGCATGGAAACCGACTGAGCGCCGGGCTGCGGCGCGACGCCCAATGGTGTCTCGCATTGCAGCGCTTCAAACCGGAAATACCCGTTTTCTTTACCTTTTACGCGCACCATGGTAAAAGGAGAGTAGATGAACTTGAAGATTTAGTGACTAAGAGCCCGGCGCGAAATGACTTCCGTCAGATCAGCAGCTTGCCAATCGTCATCGTCGTTCCGGCGAAAGCGGGACCAGCCCATGGGCTGAAGGCGCACGGGGCGATGATAATTTATTGATCGAACGCCGTTCATTCCGGGGACACTGAGGGAGCCGACATTGGATTGGAACATCCCCTGTTACAATCGATTGCCCGACCCGCTTTTCGAAATCGCAATCGACGATTTTCACGTGCCCGTGATCGAATTGCCGCAGCAGCTGTTGTCGGCGCGCCTGCAAGGTCAAGGGATCCGAATGCATGTGCTGCTCGGCTTCATGGCCCCGCCGGGCAATATCAAGCGCATCCCGGCCGGCTACATGATCGCGAAAGCGATCGCCAGCGGGCGCGTCGCGCCCGGCGGCACATTGGTCGAGCCGACCTCCGGCAACATGGGCGTCTCGCTCGCCTATTGCGCCAAAAAATACGACATTCGCGTGATAACCATCGTTTCGGACAAGCTGGCCGAGGGCAAGTTCCGCCCTCTGCTCCGCCACGGCGCCGAAGTCGTCAGGGAATCGGAAGCAGCCCGGTACCTCGATCTTCCGAGCTCGCCGGGCAGCATTGGGCTCGCGGAAATGTACGCCCGACAAACCGGAGCCGTGTTTTTGAACCAGTACGGCAATTCGTGGAACCCGCAAAGCTATGAAGAGCTCGCCGCCCCGCAGCTGTGGGAACGGATGGGCGACCGCGTCGGCCTGCTGGTCAGCGCGATCGGCTCGACCGGCACGCTGGTCGGCCTCGGCCGCTACTTCAAAGCCCGCAATGCCCGCTTCGAGGTCGTCGCAACCATGCCCTATCTCGGACAAGAGATAGAGGGCACTCGCGACGAGGAACGCTTACGGCAGGTCACTCATGACTGGCGCGAGGTCGCCACTGCCGTCGATCCGATTGACGAGCTGGTGGCCCGCAGAGTGAGCGCTCTGCTGAACGAGAGCGGCATTCCCGCGGGACCGAGCTCCGGCGCGGCGCTGAGGTCGGCGGATCATTATTTACTGCAACGGATGGCGGACCGCACGCTCGACGAGCTGCGCAACGCCGATGGCACGATCGGCGTCATTCTCCCGTTTGCCGACACGCTCTACCCGTACGCCTGAGGCGCTCGCAGCAGGTCTCCGCCCAACCGTCAACCACGCCGGAGGGTCCCGTTTCCGCGATCGCGTCGATTGCCCGGTTTGTCCGGGGGGCCGTCTTGCGCCGGCATGGCATCACATTCGTCTTAGCGCCGTCGCGCGACAAAGACGAACCATCCCGCATACCAGTCAAACGCGTTGATGCCGAGGATCCCCAGCAGCCGCCTCGGCTCGCTTCTGGCCCACCGAATCCGTCTGAAATATTCGGCCTTGGTCAGATTGGCGCGTGCCGATTTCGCGATCCGGGCAATGGCTCGAATGTCGAGGAGCCCCCCATAGCGCTCGACGATCTCCTCCTCGGAGCGAAAGTATCGGACATGATGTTCGCCGTCAAAATTCGGCACCGAGCAGATGCAGATCGCACCGCTCTTCCAAAGCTCCACAGCTTTCAAATCGGCGTCGATATGCTCCAACACCTCACAGCAGACGATGCCGTCATAAGTTCGATCGTATGCGGCGGCATCGGTTGCGTCGCCAATGTAAAAATCGCCACCAGGGCTTCGCAACTTGGCTTTTCCAACCGCAGTCGAGCTGAAGTCAAAGCCGGTGTAGGATACCCCCGCTCGTATCAGCATTTCCCCGAGAACACCACTGCCGCACCCAACCTCCAATATCGAAGACGGGCGCTCTCGAAGCACTGCTCGGCACGCTTCTTTGTACATCGGGTAATAAGGGCTGGTCGATGGCCGCTCGTACGTCAGGTCGTCGACCGAATATAGATGATCATAAAATTCTTTCTTTAGGCCTTTTGCTAACATTTTACGCCCTCGACGAATATACGGCGCAGCAACCGCGTTTGCATGGAATACTTACCATCAAATCGCTATACAGTCCATGCGAATTGTCAACGGCCCGGCGCTTCGAGTGGCAATGCGTTGGGTGTGGGTTGCGGAGCGGCCGCGGTGGGCACGGCCGATGGCACGACGCAGCGCCCGCTCTAATCTCGAACAGGCGGCCATGCTTGACGCAGGCGCCGTTTTTGATGGTATATTTACACTTTCAATCCACACATTGGAATTCATGACCGGGTCGTCGCGCTATCGCCTCGCCATTGTAGGAGCCGGAATGGCGGCTACGACACTGCACCTGCCGGCGGCGCTCGCTTCCGATCTTGTAGACGTAGTAGCGCTCATCGATCCCGCGGCCGGGCGCGCCGAGGAAGCCGCGCGGTTCTACGGCCTCAGGGCAGAAATTGGCACTGATATCGACGAAATCCGCGGTCCGATCGACGGCGCGGTTATCGCCACACCGAACGACACGCACCGCGCCCTGGCAGTGGCCTGCGCGCAACGGGGCATCCATTGCCTGGTTGAAAAGCCGCTCGCCGCCAACCTTGCGGATGCTGAGGAGATTTGCCGCGCCGCGGAGGCGAACCGCACGGTGGTTGCGGTCGGCTACTCGACACGCTTCCGTAACGAAGTCCTGCTGCTGAAGCAGCTCCTCGACTGCGGATATTTCGGCGCGATCCGAGGCTTTTATTTTCAAGACGGCGCGCTCGGGGGGTGGTCGCCGGTCACCGGCTACAACCTGGACCGCAAGGCGAGCGGCGGCGGCGTGATGGTCGTGGTCGGCACCCATTTTCTCGACCGCATGCTTTATTGGTTCGGCTACCCCGACGAGTGCCGGATGGAAGACGATGCCAATGGCGGCCCCGAAGCGCAATGTGTGCTGACGGTTCGCTACGGCAGCGGGGGGCGGGCGTTCAATGGAACTATTCGCCTGTCGAAAGTCTTCGATCTCAATCCCGGCCTCGTGATCGACGGCGAAAAAGGGCGGGTGACATTGGGCCTAGGGACGGCACCGCTGCTGTTTCAACCACACGAGAATCCCTCCCTTCAAGTGGTATTGCAGCCTCGAGGCCAACCCTATTTTCCGCGCGAAGTCGACAACTTCCAGCTCCAGCTCGAGGATTTCGTCACCGCCTGTCGAGACGGACGGCGGCAGCCCTTGATCGATGGTAGGCAAGGTCTGCTCTCGGTGCGATTGATCGACGATCTCTATTCGAAACGCAGCAAATTGGATGAGCCCGGGCCGGACGCGGGGCTAATGCCCGCCTCACGCCCCTCGGCGGCGAAGCGGTCAGGCGCCGAGCCGATGCGCATCGGCGTCTTCGGCTCGTCGGGGTTCGTCGGCTCGGCTCTGGTCGAACGACTGCAGCGAAACGGCGTCGATTTCGTTGCCCTGATACACAACCCCGGCAGCGCTTGGCGGTTGGCGCGACATGGATTGCCATTGCGTTCGGTCGACATCGAGTCGCCAACCGCGGTCGCGGAAGCGATGCAAGGCTGCACTCATGTCGTGAACTGCACCCGTGGCTCTGACGAGGTCATGATAAACGGCATCAAAAATCTGTTGGCAGTAGCAAAAAAGCAGGGCGTTCGGCGCTTTGTTCATCTCAGCAGCGTCGCCGTCTACGGCGATCCGCCGCCGCCTGCAAGCGCGCACGAGGCAGCCGAAGCTCGCCCCGAGCCGGGATCCTATGGCGCGCTCAAGCTGCGTCAGGACGCGTTGGTCAACGCCGCGCACGACAACGGCCTCAGCAGCGTCATTCTTTGCCCGCCTAATATAACAGGGCGGTATTCTACATTCGTTTGCAACGTGCTCGACGACCTGCGGCGCGGCGATTTCGCGCTCATCGACGACGGCCGGCTGCCGCTCAATGTCGTGGACGTAGAAAACCTCTGTTACGCGATCGAGCTCGCTTTGACGAGCGATCACGCGGATGGGCGCAGGATTTTCGTCACCGACGGAGACGGCATCACTTGGCGCGATTTCGTTGACGAGCTGCTGCCGCTCGCAGAGCTGCGCGGGCCGCTGCCGTCGCTGCCCAGCAGCGAGGTTGCACTACCACCCTCGCTGTCGCGACGCCGCCGCTCGGTTCGCGGTTCGGTGAAGCACCTGGTGTCGTCCGAGGTGAGGATGGCGCTGCGAGCCGATCCCCTCTTTGGCTGGCTGGAGCGGACAGCGCGGGGCTGGACGCGCAAATTGCCTCCTCGGCTGGAAGAAGCGCTTCGCCTGCGCATCGAGGGGCCTTTGCGGGTTCCCAAGGTCGTCACTCATCGGCGCTTCACATCCCGTTACAACGCCCAGCAGCTTCGCAATGTAACTCACAGTTGTGCGCGTGCGACGCAAACAATCAAGTATCAAAAGACGATCGACTTTAAGGAAAGTATGGCGACATTTCGCCGCTGGTACCAGACAACCCGAGGGATGGAGGGCGAAAGCTGGCCGCTCGCCCGAGAATTGTTGTCGCTGAATTAGCATCATCCGATGAGCGTCCGTTGCGCCGACCGCACGCGCCGATAAGCGGAGGCCGCTCGCCATGCTGGCTATCGGCTGGCTGGCTCTGCTGCCGCCACCGTGCGAATCGCGGGAATCCCTTGGTCGCTCCGATCGACGAAACTCCGCCACTGGCCCATTTTTGCCAGCATCCACAATGAATCCGAATTATTTAGCTCGCCGCGGAGATAGCCGCTCAAAGTAACCCTGATTGCGTTCGAGTCGAACAGGGGATTGTCGTCGAGAGCCGCGATCCCGGCTTGCAGCGCATCGATGATCGTTGGCTGGCGATAGACACTTTCCCAATCATGACCGCCGCTTGGGGTTGTCGGGGGGGCAGGCGGCGCGAGCCGGCGACCCGCCCGCGCGATGGCTCGAGCCGCCGGAAACCAGAATTGGTTCCGCCACGTCTCCCGAGATTCCGCTGTCGCTGGTCGAATGGGCCTGCCGGTGCTGAAGTCCGGAATTTCCGCAAGCCCGCGGCCAACGATCTGATATAGCTGATATACTGCACGGTCGCGATGCCGATCGGCCGGATGGGTAGAGGCATACCAGCGCCAAACTGCCTCGTGGAACACCGGCGATTCGATATCGATCTCCTCGAGCCAGCCAAGGAAAATTCCGAAATTGATTTGGCGGGCGACTTGGGACATCACCAATCTCTCCAGCGTCAGATCAAAGCCGTCGATGGTGATGGGCCGAATTCTCTCGGCGAGCGCGCCGAGCTGCTGCTCGAGCAGGCGGCGTCCCTCCGGGGAAAGAAGACGAACCACCTCGGCCTGAATTCGCAGCGGAAACTGATTGAAGCTGTCAAAATAATGCGCCTTCGCCCCCATGTATTGCGCCAATACCGTGCTCAGATCGGGATGGCGTTGCCATCGCCCGGCAATCCAACCACGGAAGATAGTATTATGGAAATAACCATGCACTATCGCCGGTATGCCGCTCCGACGCCACCCGGCCGCCATCCCCAAATTATTGACCAGCCGCGAATCGTGGGCTCCTGCGGTGACGAGATAACCATGCTGCATTCTCGTGCGATAGTCTTCGGCGCAAAACGGGAGGAGTTTGAGATCGGCGGCGCACGCCGCGGCCACCCGACGAGCGATTGGGGTCTCCTCGGGATGCCAGTCGAGCGTCATCGCCTTGCGCTCGCCCACCGCGAGGCCCAGGATCAGTCGAGAATCCAACCCGCCGCTGAGCAGCAGGCGACCGTCGGGATCGGTCCAGGTATCGCCGATCGCGGTACGCAGCGCCTCGCCGAGCCTGGCAGCGGCGTCGGGCTGGGGCTTCTGCGCGCAATCGAGCGGATAGGTCGTGCCCGTCCGATGCGACGTCTTCACCCCATCGACATCGACGATTTCGCCCGGAGCCAGCTGCTGGACGTCGCGAATTGTGGTTCCAGGGGAGTACAGCGACCCTAAGACGGCGGCTTCGAGCAACTGGGGCCACCCGCATTCGAGCCCCCGCGCATTGGCGACGATGGTCGAGAGCTTGTCGGCCACCAGCACGCGGCTGGTGCCGCTCAACAGAAAAATCGGGCGCGTCGCCAATGGATCGACAAAGACGGAAATCCGGGCGGGGCCGCCGCCGCTCGGCTGTTCGATCTCAAACCCTCTAAAGCTGCCGGTCCGCCCGGGGAGCCATTCTCGCGCCGTCTCGTTCGGCCCGGGCTGGCGATCGGGCTCGCCCTCGATGAACAAAAGCTGATCGCGGCTCTCCCGAACCGTCAGCTGACGGCTGCCATGCCACCGAGCCCAACCGGCCCGCACCCGGCCGAACGCATAGCCGCGCACGATTTCGCACTCGCCCAAATCGACGAGCCTCAGCCGATCGACAAAGCTCTCGCGAAGAGCGATCGATTCGATGACAAAGCCGGCCAATACGC
>DATKHX010000184.1:0-4043 GCA_035510075.1 Allostellaceae bacterium | reverse complement strand
CGCCATGGGCAAAATTGACGACGTCCATGATCCCGAAAATCAGGGTCAGGCCCGACGCCACCAGCGCCAGGATCATGCCGGTGACGACGCCGTTCACCGTCTGGATCAGTAGCTGTTCGAGCAGGATTCCCATTTCGTTCTTGCCTCACCTCTCTCAATGTGAGGAATAAATCAGCCACTTCGCCATTCCCGCGAAAGCGGGAACCCAGTGGGCCGAGTCTCATCTGGCCACCTGGACCCGCGCCTTCGCAGGGATGACGGAACGGTAAAAGCTCCCGAGGTCACGTATTAGACGCCCATGTATTGGTGTATGACACGGTCGTCCGCGCGCAGTTCGGCGGAAGGGGCGTGATGGCGCACGATGCCTTTTTCGAGGATGTAGACGCGGCGCGCGGCCTTCAGGGTCAGCGGCACATTCTGCTCGACCAGCAGCACCGCGACATTTTCCCGATGTAGTGCTGCGATGATTTCGCGAATTTGCGAGACCATGCGCGGCATCAGCCCTTCAGTCGGCTCGTCGAGCAGGATGATCTTGGGCTCCAGCATCATCGCGCGGGCGATCGCCAGCATCTGCTGCTCGCCGCCCGACAATGTCCCGCCAGCCTGATTGCGCCGTTCCGCCAGCACCGGAAAGAAGTCGTAAACTTTGTCGAGCAATTCCGTCTTGCGATCCTTGCCGACGCCGTGGCGATCGAGGCCGGTGCGCAGATTCTCGGTTACGGTCAGCAATCTAAAGATCCGCCGTTCCTCGGGGACATAGCCGATGCCGAGCCGCGCCAGCCGGTGCGAGGGCAAGCCGGTGATCGGCCGGCCGTCGAACATCACCCGTCCCTGGCTCGGCTGCACCAGCCCCATGATCGCTTTCAAGGTCGTACTTTTGCCGACACCGTTACGGCCGAGAAGCGCCACGATCTCGCCGCGGCCAATATTCAGCGAAACTCCGTGCAAGATGTGGCTCTTGCCGTAGAAGCTGTGGATTTGGTCGACTTCGAGAAGGGCGGGCTCGGCCGCCCCGCCGCTGTCCAGGCCCATTCCATCGGGCCTCATGTCTTCAGGTAGACTTCGAGCACCCGCGAGTTCTGCTGGATCTCGGCGGGTGTCCCTTCGGCGAGGATTCGGCCGTAATGCAGCACCGTGATCCGGTGCGCCAATTCCATGACCACCTGCATGTCGTGCTCGACGATCACGATCGTCAGGTCATGGCCGATGCGGCGCACCAGCTCGATCGTCTCCTGGGTCTCGGTGGCGCTCATCCCCGCGGTCGGCTCGTCGAGGCAGAGCAATTTCGGCTCGGTAGCGAGCGCTATCGCAATCTCCAGATTGCGCTGCTCGCCATGCGATAGATTGGCCGCGAGCACATCCGCTTTGGCAAGGAGACCTACCGCGGCCAATGCCGCCTCGGCCTTTTCAATAATGTCGCGATGGCTGCGGTAATGGGTCAAGAGGCTCCACCCGTGGCGCCGCGATTGGGCGGCGATGCGGGCGTTTTCGAGGGTCGTGGCGTTGGGCAGGATGTTGGTGATCTGGTAAGAACGTGCGATTCCCTTTTGTGAAACCCGATCGGGCGCCAGTCCGGTAATGTCCTCGCCATTGAACCGGATCTGCCCAGCCGACGGCCGCAATACCCCGGTCAGGCAATTAAAGAAGGTGCTCTTGCCGGCGCCGTTCGGCCCGATGACGGCGCGCAGCTGGTTTGCCGCGATGGCGAAATCGACATTGTCGAGAGCCGTCAGCCCGCCAAAACGCACGGTCAGGCCTTCGGTCCGCAGGATCGGCGGCGGGTCCGATCCACCGCCCCCCGCCGCTCGTGCCGGCGCCCTGCCGAAAAGTTCAGCACTCACCTAGGACGCACCCCCGGGATGGTCATTGCCAGGAGCGGCGCGACGAAGCAATCCCGGTCCAATTGTGCCCTGAACGTTGAGATTGCTTCGCTGCGCTGGCAATGACCATCCCTGTTTGACAACCGGAAGAACCCGTCTAGGCAAAGGTGCACGCGGGCGGCACCAAAGTCTTGTCCTTGGGCACGGTTTCGAGGATGTGCGGCTTGCCGCCCTTGATCACGAACAGGAGCTCGCGCAGAAAGGCTTGGTGGTCTTCCTTGCGCAACGTCTTGTCGCCCTGCGGAAAATCGTCGCCTTCCTTCATTTCCAGACCTTCGAGCGCCGCGATCAGCTTGGGCGTGTCGTCGCGGCCCTGAAAGCCCGATTTTTCGATGCCGAGCTTCAGTGCGTTCACCGCCTCGTAATTCGACTGCGTGTAGCGGTCGGGTAGCGGCCCCGACGTATCGATTTTTTTAAGGCGGGCCACGGCATCGTCAAAAAACTTGTGGTTCGCCGGAGTGTCGAGCGGCGCCTCGAACACCGGCAGATAGCGGTTGATGCCGACAAATCCTTCGATCTTGTTGCCGAGCGCCGGCAGGTTCGTCGACTCGGCGATGGCGCCGTCGCCAGCCCATTTGTATTTTTTGGTCAGGCCGAGATCATAAGCCTGGCTCGCGAGGGTGACGCCGTCCGTCGCAAAAGAGATGCCGAACAGGCCGTCGAAATCACCATTGATCTTGGAAAGGAACGGCGTCGTGTCGGCGGTCCCGAGCGGTATGCCGGTGCCGCCGACGACCTCGCCGCCCTGCTTTTTGATTTCCCTGCTATAGGCGTCGCGGGTCGACTGGCCCCAGGCATAGTCGGCGTAAATGATGTGCCACTTTTTGCCGAGCTTGCCGACTAGATAAGGCGCGAAGGCGACGGCCTGAGCTGGTGCGTAATCGAAGGTGCGGAAAGTGTAGCGGTTGCACTTGCTGGTCGTCAGTGTCGTGTCGAGGCAAACCCCGATCATGTTGACCAGCTGATGGTCTTCCCAGACCGGCATGCAGGCGAGGCAGATATTCGACAAAAACCCGCCGACATGGGCGTCGATGTTGTCGGCGGTGACCATTTTCTCGACGGCACGGCGACCGATATCGGGCTTTGATTGATCGTCGGCAACGACCAGGTCGACCGGCCGGCCGTTGATGCCGCCCATTTTGTTGATGCGGTCGACCGCCATCTGGATGCCGACGAGCGCGGTTTTGCCGCCGGCCGCGGCAACCCCGGTCAGCGGCTGCAGGCTGCCGATTTTGTAAGGCTTGGCCTCACCAAAGGCGGCGCGCCACGGCGACGGCATCAACATCGTGGCGATGCCGCCGACCGCTCCCCAGCCGAGCACCCGGCGGCGCGTCACCTCGGCATTGCTTATTATTTTAACGTCGTTGCCCATCGCCGATCCTTCCCTGTTCCATCACGCAAGGTTTGTGCCTATTGCGTCGTCAGGCCGCGACAATCATGTCTCTAACCCGCCGGTGAGGCGCGGAATGGAGCGAAACCGAGCAGGCTGTCAAGATTAACGGCATCTGACGAAAATTTTGTCAGACGACGAGACCGGCGCCGCTGCTCGCGCGCCGCACCGCTCTCGAGGCTTACCGCAGGGTCGCTCGAAAGCGGCCTTCACCTGCGCGCTCGAAGCCGTCGGCGCCAATCACCTCGTCACCGGCAGCGACTACCCGGTGCTGAAGGATTACGAGGCCTACAAGGAAACCTTCGCCTACATTGAACGGCTCGGCCTGCCGCAGGCCGATATCGACAAGGCCCTGCACAAGAACGCCCACCGGCTTTTCGGCTTCGCGTACTGAGCCCAGCACACGGCGACGGTCCGGCGGCGACTCAAGCCGCCGCGGCGCGCGCCCGCACCTCGGCCAGCGCGGCCTCGATCTGCCCGCGCAGCTCGGCCGCGCTGAAAGGCTTTCTGATCAGCCCGTGCTTGGCTTCCGCGCCGGTAAGCCCCGCGGGCGCGGCATAGCCGGAAATAAAGATGACCGGAAGACACGGATACAGGGCCTTGGCGCGACGCGCGAGCTCCGGCCCGCTCATCGGAGTCATGACGCAATCGGTCAGCAGCAGGTCGATCGCCCGATCTCGGTCGAGCACCTCGAGAGCTGTCGGGCCGCTCTCGGCTTGCAGCACCGAATAGCCGATATCCGTCAGGATTGCGGCGGTGGTTTCGAGCACCGC
>DATKHX010000183.1:0-2781 GCA_035510075.1 Allostellaceae bacterium | reverse complement strand
GTATTTTGCGCGTCTCGGCGCCGTTGCCGCCGCACATGCGGCAAAGCTGGGAGTTCTTCGGCTTTCCCGGCGATGCCGAGGATCCCTTTGTCGGGCTGGCTCTGCCGCAATGAAGCGGTTTTATCGGCAAGCTGGGATCATTCCGGCGGGAGAAGGATGTAACATTGCCCTCGACGGCAAACCGGCCAAGACCCCGGCGAAACGCAACCTGAAGGTGCCAACCGCGGCATTGGCGGCGGCAATCGCCACGGAATGGAACAGCCAGCAGGGCGACATCCGCCCGGCCGGAATGCCGCTGACCCAGCTCGCCAACACCGCAATCGACCGGGTCATGCCGCAGCGCGACCTGATCGTCCAGCAGATCGCGGACTACGCCGGGACCGATCTCGTGTGCTATCGCGCGATCCGGCCGCCGGCGCTGGCGGCGCGCCAGCAGGCGGTATGGCAGCCGCTCGTCGACTGGGCGGTGCTGCGCTATGACGCCCCGCTCGAGATCACCGCCGGGGTCGTCCCCGTCGCCCAGTCGCCCGTAAGCCTGCGCGCCTTTGCAGCAGCAGTCGCCGAGCACGACGATTTCGCGCTCACCGCGTTGAGCGTCGCAACCGCGGCCTGCGGCTCGTTGGTCATCGCGTTGGCGCTGGTCGAGGGCCGGCTCAATGCCGAGGAAGCCTTTGCCGCCTCGCAGCTCGACGAGAGCTTTCAGATCGAAGCCTGGGGCGAGGACGCCGAGCAGGCCCAGCGCCGCCGCGCGCTTCTCGGCGACATCATGGCGGCGGCGCAATTCCTCCGCCTATTGCGCGCCTGAGTCCGGCGAGCGCCGCGTCCACACCGCCTCCGGGGTTACGACAAAGTCGACCCTGCCTTCCTCGAGGGTCCGCAGACATTCCTCGGGGCGGTAGACGATCGGCTCCTCGTGGACATTGAGGCTGGTGTTCACCAACACCGGCAAGCCGGTGCACGCCTTGAAGGCGGCGAGAACGTCGAAATAGCACGGGTTGTCGGCGCGCTCGATGATTTGCGGACGGGCGCTGCCGTCGACATGCACGATGCCGGGGATGCGGTCGCGCCACTCCCGCCGCACCTCGCAGCTGACCGTCATGAAATGCGCGGCATAGCGGTTGCGCC
The DNA here is from genome assembly GCA_035510075.1 of Allostellaceae bacterium. Classification (GTDB taxonomy): domain Bacteria; phylum Pseudomonadota; class Alphaproteobacteria; order ATCC43930; family CGMCC-115725; genus AP-15. Next base: position 1,656 of record DATKHX010000183.1, on the reverse strand, counting down.
GGCCGATATCGAACACCTCGCCGGAATCATCCTCGCCGACCACCGGTGCAAATGGCATGAACTCGCTGCGCTTCAGCCGTTGGTTGAGCTTTTGGTTGATTTCGGGATCGGCGGGGTTGGCGAGAATGCTGCGGGCGCCGAGCGCACGCGGGCCATATTCCATGCGGCCATTGTAAATCGCGCCAATATGCCCTCGCGCCAGCCGTTCGGCCGCTGTCGCCGCCGGATCGCCGCCGACGCGCATGACTGTGGAGGACGCGGCGAAGATGCCGTGCGTCTCGCCGTCGTGGTCGCCGCCCCAATAGACGTTGGTCAGACGTTGGCGATGCGACAGCCATGCCGGCAGGCCGTCGCGTTCGAGCAGGAATTGCAGGACCCCGCCGATTACCAGACCGTCATCGCCCATCGGCGGCACGACAAAGACCTCGTCGACCGGCAACGCCTCGGCGAGCAGACGGTTGAGTCGGACATTGGCGAACACGCCGCCCGCGAGGCCCAACCGGCGCACCTTGTGCTTTTCCAGCAATCGGCCGACCGATTGGCGGATGCAATGTTCGAGCAGCGCCTGCACCGAGGCGGCGGCGTTCTCGCGGGTCTCGGTCGAGGCGAGCGCGTGAAAGCATTCGCGCATTTCCCCGTGGTCGGTAAAATCCATCGTGATCCGGCCGTCGTCGGAGACGCTGTAATGGTCCAGCATTTGCGGCAACAGGGTCGGCTCGCCATAGGCGGCGAGCCCCGTCAACTTTCCTTCATGGCGATTGATCTTCCAGCCCAGGGCTTCGGTAAAGCAGCCATAGGCGAGGCCAAGGCTGCCGGAATTATCGTTTTCGCGAAGCCAGCGATCGTCGCCGTAGAGATTCGCGAGTTTACCATCCTTCATCAAATAATGACTGTAATATAGGTGGTCGCCGCTGCCGTCCCCGGTGTAGAGCAGGGCCTCCTCCCAGTCGGTAAAAAACAAGCCGGGCAGGGCATGGCTGAAGTGGTGGTTGGTGAAAAACAGGCGCGCGTCCGGGCGCAGCCCGAGATCGCGGAGGAGGGCGCGGCGGTCGAAAACGTCAGCTGCGGTGGCGCCGGGAATCTTGGACACCGCAACGCTCAGGTCGCGCACCTTTTCGCGACCGATCCAGTGGCGGAACTCCTCGCGGATTTTTTCGTGCGGCCGCCAATGGGTGAGATACCGTCGCGGAAAGAGGCCGCGCGTGCACACCAGCACATCGACGTGACGGCGCTCGACACCGGCAATGCGCAGCACCTCGGCGATCGACTGATCCGGGAATCCGCCGGAGCATTTGATCCGATTGAGGCGCTCTTCCGCGACGGCGGCCAATAATCGGTAATCGTCGAAGAGCGCCGCCGACGAATCGTGCGGGCCGCTGTGCAGACTGAGGATCAGCATCGGACGAAATCCGCCTCCGAGCCCGAACCGGATGAACACGCTCTCTGCGTGCCATCGTCGGCCCCGAACCGAGGTGGGCCCAGAGCCGCCGCCAGTGGAGAGCTCCTCGCCGAATCGACTCGCGAGTTTCGGCCTGGCAGGACTCGACCCGGGCATCCGCGTCCTCTGACGTGCGATAAAAAGACATGGATGCGCGGATCGGTTTCGCGCAAGACGACTACGACTTCAAATTGTATCATGCGAACCCTAGACATGCA
>DATKHX010000182.1:0-4633 GCA_035510075.1 Allostellaceae bacterium | reverse complement strand
TTCGAGCCGCCCATGCGGCAGGTCCGGGTAGTGCCGCCGGAACCAGCGGTCGAGGCGTACTTCCCCGTCCTCGCTGCGCACCCGCACGGTATCGACGGCGCCGGTCATTCCTCGGCGGCCGCACCGCCGGCGGCGCGCTGGCGCAACTTGTCCCAGTAGTCGAGCCGCTTTTTGACCTCGCGCTCAAAGCCGCGCTCGCCCGGCCGATAGAAGCTGCGGCGCGCGACCCCGTCGGGGAAATAGTTCTGCCCCGAAAATCCCTCCTCGGTTGCGTGGTCGTAGACGTAGCCTTTGCCGTAGCCGAGCTTGCGCATCAGCCCGGTCGGCGCGTTCAGGATGTGCATCGGCGGCATCAGCGATCCGGTCTCGCGCGCCATCGCCTGGGCTTCGCCGAACGCGGTGTAGGCGGCGTTCGATTTGGGTGCGGTCGCGAGATAGATCACGCATTGGGCGAGCGCCAATTCGCCTTCGGGCGAGCCGAGCCGGTCGTAGGTGTCCCAGGCGGCGAGCGCCTGGACCACCGCCTGCGGATCGGCGAGCCCGATATCCTCGACCGCGGCGCGGGTCAGCCGCCGCAGGATGTAGAGCGGGTCCTCGCCGCCGGCCAGCATGCGCGCGAGCCAATAGAGCGCGGCATCGGTGTCCGAGCCGCGCAGGGATTTGTGCAATGCGCTGATCAGGTTGTAGTGGCCCTCCTGCGCCTTGTCGTAGAGCGGGGCGCGTTGCTGCACGAGGCGGGCGAGCTCGCCGGGATCGAGCACCCTGTCGGCAGGGAGGCGGGCGATTTCTTCGACAAGGTTGAAGAGGAAACGGCCGTCGCCGTCGGCCATTGCGCGCAAGGCGAGGCGGGCCTCGTCGGTGAGCGGCAACGCGTGCCCGAGCGCGGCCTCGGCGCGGCGCAGCAGGGTTTCGAGGTCGTCATCGCCGAGCCGGCGCAGCACGAAGACCTGGGCGCGCGACAACAACGCCCCGATCAGCTCGAAGGACGGGTTCTCGGTCGTTGCGCCGACCAGGATCACGGTGCCGTCCTCGACGACCGGCAGAAACGCGTCCTGTTGGGCGCGGTTGAAGCGGTGAATCTCGTCGACGAAGAGCAAGGTGCCGCGGCCGATTTCGCGGCGTTTGCGCGCCGCGTCGAACACCCGGCGCAGATCGGCGACCCCGGAAAACACCGCCGACAACGGCTCGAACTCGAGGTCGGTGCCGTGTGCGAGCAAGCGCGCGATCGTCGTCTTGCCGCAACCCGGCGGGCCCCACAGGATCATCGACGACAGCCGCCGGCTCGCCACCATTCGCCCGATCGGACCCTCCGCTCCCAGCAGATGATCCTGCCCCACGACCTCGCCAAGGCTCTTCGGCCGCAGCCGGTCGGCCAACGGCCGCGGCGCCTGGTCTACAAACAGGGTGCTCATCGCGAGCCCGTCTGGCTGCCGCGGAGCAGATTCATGCGGCCTCGATCACGATCCCCATGCGCTTACCGAGCGCCCGAAGCGCTGCGTCGACTTGGTTGATCCGGCTTTGGTGAAGCGGGTCGCGAAGGCGGCGCACCGTCTTCTCATCCGTGTTCAGTTGCCGGGCCAACGCTACGTTTGAAATCCCGGCCATGAGCATGGCGTCATGCAATGCCAGCTTTGCCGCAACGAGAGGGGGAACGTAGGCGACGGGGCGGCCGTGCGCGGGCGACGGGTGCGGCAATGGTTCCGCACGGTCCGTGTAGAAGGAAAGAGCGGTCACCAGCGCATCCTGCGCCATCGCCCCCGCCTCCTCGTCGTTGTCGCCTTGCGTGATCGCCTCGGGGACGTCCGGAAAGGTTACCGTGAAACCGCCCTCAGGCTGCGGCAGCAACTCATAGGGATAGGCGTAGCTCATCACGATTATTACTCGATGTCCTCGGGCTCCAGCCCGAGCTGTTTCAAAATGGCGTGCAAGGTTCCGGTCTTCAGGTCCGCCGAATGCCTCCCGATGACCGAGCGCCGGCCGGCAACCGCGACCCTGGTGTGGTTCTTACCTTCCGAGATCTCGAAATCCAGGCCGCGCCGCGCGGCGAGCCGACGCAAGCGCCGCAACAGCTCGGCCGGCTTCATTCCCCGAATGTCGGACAGAGATGTCCGATTATCAAGAGCCGGCCGGTCTGTCGGGAGCGGCGGTAAGAGTTTCGGGCGCGCATGCAGATAATTCGCCGAACGCCTGATCAAAGGTCGCGCGCAACGCGGCGTCGACATCGGCCGTGGTCGCGGGGATGGCGAGGGCGGCGAGCGAGGTGACGCCGTGCCCGGAGCTCCCGGGGGCGATGCCGCACGGGACGATGCCACGGTAATGGTCGAGATCGGGGTCGATGTTGATCGCCATGCCGTGATAGGTCACCCAGCGCCGCACCCGCACCCCGATCGCCGCAATCTTGGCCTCGCCGGTCCCCCGGCTCGCGACCCAGATGCCGACGCGGCCCTCGCGCCGTTCGCCCGCGACCCCAAAATGCGCCAAGGTGCGGATGCCCCATTCTTCGAGCTGGTGGACATAGCAGCGCACATCCTTCCCTCGGTGCGCGAGATCGAGCATCACATAGACGACGCGCTGGCCCGGCCCGTGATAGGTGTAGCGGCCGCCGCGGCCGGTGCTGTGGACCGGAAAGCGGCCGGGCTCCAAGAGTTCCTCGTCGCGCGCGCTGGTGCCTGCGGTGTAGAGCGGCGGATGCTCCAACAGCCAGACCAGCTCGGGTGCGGTGCCGGCGCGGATCGCGGCGACGCGGGTTTCCATCTCGTCGACAGCGTCGGCGTAAGGCACCGCGGCCGGGCTTAGCCGCCACTCGATCTCGTCGCACCCGGTGCCCATGTCAAACCCCATCTTGCTTGATATGGTAGCGCGGATTTGCTAATCACGCCGCCTCGCGGGCGGGATGCGAGACCATCCCCTGCCGTGCGGTCGTGGCGGAATTGGTAGACGCGCAGCGTTGAGGTCGCTGTGGGGGAAACTCCGTGGAAGTTCGAGTCTTCTCGACCGCACCAAGCTCCGCGCCGAGGCTGCCGACAACCCGTACCCGAGTAACGCACATGAAGATCGTCAATTCGCTGAAATCCTTGAAGAAGCGCGACAAGAACTGCCGCATCGTGCGCCGCAAGGGCAGGGTCTTTGTAATCAACAAGACGAACCCGCGCTACAAGGCCCGCCAGGGCTGATTTCGGCCCGCCAGCGCCTGGCGGACCAGTCGCATGAAAATGCCGAGGCCCGATGCTGCGGTGCTGCAACGGCGCGCCGAAATCGTCGATGCGCTGCGGCAAATCGTGCCGGGCGAAGGCGTCATTGCCTCCGAACCCGAGCGCCGCGCCTATGAGAGCGACGGGCTGACCGCATACCGTCAATTGCCGTTGGCCGTGGTGTTGCCGTCGCGGGTCGAGGAAGTCGCGGCGGTGCTGCGCTATTGCCGCGAGATGGGCGTCAAGATCGTGCCGCGCGGCGCCGGCACCTCGCTGTCGGGCGGCGCGTTGCCGCTGGCGGACGGCGTCTTGCTCGGCATGGCAAAGTTCAACCGCATTCTCGACATCGACTACGACAATCGCTGCGTCACGGCCCAGCCCGGCGTCACCAATCTGGCGTTGACCCAGGCGGTCGAGCACGCGGGCTTTTATTATGCCCCCGACCCGTCGAGCCAGATCGCCTGCACGATCGGCGGCAATGTCGCCGAGAATTCGGGCGGCGTGCATTGCCTCAAATATGGGCTCACCACCAACAACATCCTCGGCATCGAGATGGTGCTGACGGATGGCGAGGTGATCCGCCTCGGCGGCAAGCATTTCGACGCCGAGGGTTATGACCTGCTCGGCGTGATGACCGGCTCCGAAGGGCTGCTCGGGGTCGTGACCGAGGTTACCGTGCGCATCCTGCCGAAGCCCACGGCGGCGCGCGCCCTGTTGATCGGGTTCGCCAGCGCCGAGGATGCCGGCGGGTGCGTCGCCGCGGTGATCGGCGCCGGCGTCATCCCGGGCGGCATGGAGATGATGGACCGGCCGGCGATCCATGCCGCGGAGGCTTTTGTGGGCGTCGGCTATCCGCTCGATGTCGAGGCGCTCCTGATCGTCGAGCTCGACGGCCCGCCGGCCGAAATCGATCATCTGAGCGCCAAGGTCGAGGCGATCGCTCGCGATCATCATGCGACGACGATCCGCGTCAGCCGCGACGATGCCGAACGGCTGGCGTTCTGGTCGGGGCGCAAGGCGGCGTTTCCGGCGGTCGGACGGATCTCGCCCGATTACTATTGCATGGACGGCACGATCCCGCGCGCCCGGCTCGCCCAAGTGCTGAGCCGCATGCGGGAATTGTCCGAGCAGTATGGGCTTGGCGTCGCCAATGTGTTTCATGCCGGCGACGGCAACCTGCACCCGCTGATCCTGTATGACGCCAACCAGCCGGGCGAGATCGAGCGCGCCGAGGAATTCGGCTCGGACATCCTGCGGCTCTGCGTCGAGGTCGGCGGCGTCTTGACCGGCGAGCACGGCGTCGGCGTCGAAAAGCGCGACCTGATGGGCACGATGTTCGACGAGACCGACCTCGCCCATCAGCAGCGCGTCAAATGCGCCTTCGACCCCGACGGCCTTTTAAACCCGGGCAAGGTCTTTCCGCAGCTCCATCGCTGCGCCGA
>DATKHX010000181.1:0-6366 GCA_035510075.1 Allostellaceae bacterium | reverse complement strand
GGGTGGGCGCCCCGATCGCGATGGCGCTCGGCTGCTTTTTCCCGATGATTGGCGCCCACAAGGTGCTGGCGGCCTATGGCTGTCTGATCCCGCGCCTCGTCACCGGCCGCTTCGACCCCGAGCACGATAAGGCGATCTGGCCGTCGACCGGGAATTATTGCCGCGGCGGGGTGGCCATCTCGCGCATCCTCGGCTGCCGCGGCGTCGCAGTGCTGCCCGAGGGCATGAGCGAGGAGCGTTTCGATTGGCTGCGCCGATGGGTCGGCCGGCCGGAAGACATCGTCCGTACCCCGGGCTCGGAAAGCAACGTCAAGGAGATCTACGACAAATGCGCCGAGCTGGCGCGCGACCCGGCCAATGTCGTGCTCAACCAGTTCGCCGAGTTCGGCAACTACCTTGCGCATTGGGCGTGCACCGGGCCGGCTCTGGCGCGAATCGTCGCGGCGATGCGCACGGCCCAACCGGATTTGAGGTTGGTGGCGTTCGTCGCGGCATCGGGTTCGGCCGGAACCCTGGCGGCGGGCGACTACCTGAAGGAACGGCTTGGCGCCGGCATTGTCGCGGTCGAGGCGAGCGAGTGCCCCACCTTGCTGCGCAACGGCTTTGGCGGGCACAACATCCAGGGCATCGGCGACAAGCATGTGCCGTTGATCCACAACGTCATGAACACCGATTTGGTGGTCGGCGTCTCGGACGCGAGCACCGGGGCGCTTGACCTGTTGTTCAACAGCGACACCGGGCTTTCCTATCTGACGGGGCGCCGCCGGATCGACCCGGCGTTCGCCACCGATCTGAAGCTCATCGGCCTTTCGGGGATCGCCAACCTTATCGCCGCGATCAAAATCGCCAAGCGGCTCGACCTCGGCGAGAACGATCTGATCCTCACCGTCGCGACCGACAGTGCCGCACTCTACGCCAGCGAACGCCGCAAATTTCTCATCTCCAACTATTCCGATGGTTTCGACCAAGTGAATGCCGGCGAGGTTTTCGGCCGGCATCTGCTCGGCATTGCCGACAACGATGTGCTCGAGTTGACCCACCACGAGCGTTCGCGGATCTTCAACCTCGGCTATTATACCTGGGTCGAGCAGCAGGGCGTCGCGCTCGACGCGTTCGAGCAGCGCCGGCGGCAAGGCTTTTGGGTCGGGCTGCGGCAGGCGCTCCCCGCCCTCGATGCGCTGATCGCCGAGTTCAACGCCCGCGCCGGTTTCGAGGAATAACCGTTGCCCCTCGCCTATGACGAGATCAGCCGCCGCACCCGCGAGCGCGACCGCAGCCTGCGCGAGAAAGTCATGTCGCTCGATGAGGCGGCGGCCCTGGTGCCGGACGGCGCCTGGGTCGGGATCGGCGGCAGCACCCTGTCGCGCACCCCGATGGCTATGGTCTGGGCCCTGATCCGCGCCCGGCGCCGCGACCTCGTCTGCGCGCGCGGCATCTCGTCGAGCGAAGGCGAATTGTTGTTCGCCGCGGGCGTCAGCCGGCATCTGATCACGAGCTGGTTCAGCCTCGGCATCGTTTGGGGCGTCTCGCGGATCATGCGCGCTTACACCGAATCGAATCGCGCCCGCTTCGAGGAATGGAGCCATATGGCGATGGGGATGCGCTTTCGCGCCGGCGCGATGGCCGTCCCGTTTCTGCCGATGCGCTCGATGCTGGGCTCGGATGTGATCGCACAATTGCCCGAAGCCAGGGCGATCGACTGCCCGTTCACCGGCGAGAAATTGGTGCTGGTCCCGGCGCTGAACCCGGATTTCGCATTGATCCATGTCCAACGCTGCGACGCCTACGGCAATGCGCAGATCGACGGGCTGCCGTTTATGGATCTCGACCTCGCCCTGGCGGCGAACCAGGTCATCCTGACCACCGAGCGCATCGTTTCGAACGACCAGATCCGCCGCCGCCCCGACCACACCAAAATCCCGTTCTTCGCCGTCGAGGCAGTGGTCGAAGCGCCGTTCGGCTGCGCGCCGCACGAATGCTACGGCGTCTACGAGCCGCTGTTCGATCATCTCGACCGTTATGCCGCCGCCTTGAAGCCCGATGCCGAGCAGGGCATCCGCGACTATCTCGACCATTATTTCTTCGAGCCGAAATCCTGGACTGAATATCTCGACCGGATCGGCCTTCCCGACCTGCTCGACGCCGCCCGCCGCGGGAAGAGCATCTATGACGACTGACGCCGCCCCCTACACCGCCAGCGAATTGCTTGCGGTCATGAGCGCCAGGCTGTTGCGCGACGGGCAGGTGGTGTTTGCCGGGGTCGGCGTTCCGTTATTGGCCGCGACCCTGGCGCAGCGGCTGCACGGGCCCGGGCTGACCATCCTCTTCGAGGGCGGCACGATCGGCGCCTATGTCGAGCCGGGCCAACTGCCGCCTTCGACCAACGAGCAGCGCTGCACCCGCCGCGCCAATATGGTGCTCGGCAGCACCGACGTGTTGCTGTTGCTGCAGCGCGGCTACGTCGATGTCGGCTTTATGGGCGGCGCCCAGATCGACCAGTACGGCAACCTCAACAGCTCGTTCATCGGCAGCCCACAGCATCCAGCGACGCGGCTGCCCGGCACCGGCGGCGGCAACGACATCGCCAGCCTGACTCAGATGATCGTGGCGATGAAGCACGAGAAGCGCCGGTTTGTCGAACAGGTCGATTTCGTGACCAGCCCCGGTTTTCTGACGGGTGGTGATGCCCGTCGAAACGCCGGGCTCGTCGCCGGCGGCATGTTTCGGGTGGTGACCGACCTCGGCCTGTTAGGCTTTGACGAGCACTCACGGCGCATGACGCTGTTGGCGTTGCATCCCGGCGTCACCGCCGCCGAAGTACAGGCCAACACCGGCTTCGAGCTGCCGACCGCGCCCGGCCTGCCGACGACCGAGCCGCCGACCGAAAACGAACTCTCGGTTCTGCGCCACCTCGACCCCGACCGCCTCTACACCGCCTAAAAAGTTCGAAAACATTACCGTAAAGTCGCAACGAGGCCCGCGTGCTGGCGCCGTGGTCCTGGTTTTCTTGATTGAGACCGCGAAGAGGATGCGATCCGACGAGGTACGGTCGGAGAAGACGCCCATGGGCCGGGCGCGTCGTCCGACTTTCGTGAAAGCGGCGCTTGGCGATCGCCTTCCTGAGCGATAGGCCGGGTTGCCGTCCGGGTAAATTTTTCGATAGGGCTCTTGTACCGAATGCCATTTCGATATATCTGATATTTCGTTATGTCTAAACACACTCGGAAAACCAATGCACCACCGACATTCCCATGACGAGCACCCCGGCCGTCGCTTCAACCGCGCCCCACACAGCCAAGACGAGCAACACCACGGCCGCAGTCGGCAGGGACGCGGACGAGGCCTCGGCCGCTTCTTCGCCCACGGCGACCTTCGCCTGGTCATCCTGCATCTCATCGCCGAGAAGCCCCGACACGGTTATGAGCTTATCAAGGCGATCGAGGAGCAGGTCTCCGGAGCCTACAGCCCCAGTCCGGGCGTCATCTATCCGACGCTGACCCTCCTCGAGGAGCTTGGCTACGTGACGGTCAGCGCCGGCGACGGTGCGAAGAAGCTGCACGAGATCACCGCAGAGGGTCGGGCTTTCCTCGACGCCAACCGCCGTGCCGTCGATGCGCTCTTCGCCCGCATGGCCGAGACCGGCCGCACCCACGGCGGCGCCGCACCGCAAATTCTGCGAGCGATGGAAAACCTCAAACTCGCGCTGCGACTGCGCCTCTCGCGCGGCCCGCTCGACGAGGAGCAAATCAATGCCGCGGCGGCGCTGATCGATGCCGCCGCTACCGGCGTCGAACAGATCCCCTGATGAACATGGAGGAGCAGGATGGCGATGTCCTCCAGCCGCGATCTCGGTCGCCGCGAAATCCTAAAGATGTCCGCCGTGCTCGCCGGGTCCGGTGTGGTCTTTCCGCCCGAGCTCGCCGCTGCGCAGCGAACGCCAGACCAAATACTCGGACCCTTTTATCTGCTCTCGGAGCTGCCCCAAAGCTCCGATCTGACGAGAGTATCCGGACGGTCCGGTCGTGCGGCAGGGTAGGTGCTCAACGTGATGGGCCGGGTGCTGAACCTTGCGGGAGAGCCCGTTCGCAACGCCAAGGTCGAAGTGTGGCAGCCAATACCTACGGGCGCTACACGCATCCCAGCGATCCCAATCCGGCGCCGCTCGACCCGAATTTTGAGGGCTCCGCCGTCCTGACCACCGATTCGGAAGGCCGGTATCGCTTCAAGACAGTCAAACCGGCGGCCTATCCTGCCGGGCCCGACCGGATGCGGCCGGCCCACATCCATTTCCAAGTGAGCGGTCGACAGGACAAAATCGTAACGCAGATGTATTTTGACGGCGACCCGTACAACAAGACCGATCCATTCCTCAATAGTGCCGGTGACGCAGGGAGGCAGGAGCTGTTGGTGAAGAAACTGCTGGACCCCTCGCCAAATTTCGAACCCGGCTAGAAAATGGTGGTTTTCGACATGGTGCTGTACAAGGGATAGCAGATGAAACGGCTGCGTGGGTGAAGGACGCCGAGATCGGCGCCTGACCAAATCCCCGTACACCAACCAGGAGCATGCCGCCCGTTGCGTGTTCTCGCGACCTCTGCGCTAAGATGTCGTTTTGCGCCATGCGGCCGGGGAAGGCAGGGCGATGACCAGCTTTTCGAACACCTTCGGCTTGGCGCTCCGGAATTTTACGACTTGGCCGGAGCTCCCGGACCCGCGGGAGCTGATCGACTACGCGGCGAGGGCCGAAGCGCTGGGGTTCGACTCGGTCTGGGTGTGGGACCACATCCTGCTCGGGGTCGACCCGCCGTTCCCGATTGTCGACCCGCTGACCTTGCTCGCCGCGATCGCCGCCCGTACCAGCACGATCAAGCTCGGCACCGGCGTCTTGGTGCTGCCATTGCGCAACCCGGTGGTGCTCGCCAAGGAGTTGTCGAGCCTCGATTTGATCGCCGACGGGCGGCTGCTGCTCGGCATGGCGTCGGGCTGGTACAAACGCGAATTCGACGCGGTCGGCGTGCCGTTTCGCGAGCGCGGGCGGCTCATGGACCGCAACCTCGAAATCCTGCGCCGGCTGTGGACCGAGGATCAGATAAACGGGGAATACCCGCCGCATGTCTTGCGCGGCTCGAACATGTCGCCAAAGCCGCAGCATCTGCCGCCGATCCTGATCGGCGGCTACGTCGACCGCGTCTTGAAACGCGCGGCGCTGAACGGCGGCTGGCTCACTTATTTCTACACCCCGGCGGGCTTTGCCCAATCCTGGGCCAAGGTGCGCGGCTTTGCCGAGGCGGCGGGAAAAGACTCGGATGCCCTGCTCAATGCCAACCAGTTGGCGATCTATGTCGGCGCCTCGCGGGCTGCGGTCGAGCCGGCGATGATGGAATGGCTCGGCCAGGAATGGGATTACGCGTCCTGGAGCCAGTCGACCAAGGATTCGGCGGTAATCGGCACGGTCGACGAATGCGTCGAACAACTGCGCGCCCAGCTCGCCGTCGGCGTCCAAAAGCTGATCTTCATCCCCTACCGCTACCAGCCCGACCAGGTCGAGATCATCGCCCGCGACATCATCCCCCGGCTGCGGGGGAATTAACCCGATCCAAAATGAGCCGCGAATTTGGAAGGAGGAACCGCATGGACAACACCATGGTCGAGACCCGAGGCGAGACGTCCGCTCCGCCGGGCAAGCCGCTGCTTCGCGGCATCCATCATCTGGCGCTCAACACTTCCGACATGCGGATGACGCTCGACTTTTATGTGCGCGTCCTCGGCATGCCGCTCGTTCATGGTCTGCGCACACCCGTGCGGCCGCCCAACGCAGCGCCCGCGCACGGCGTCGGAACGCCGCCCTACAAGAACATCCCGCATTACTTTCTCGACATGGGCGGCGACAGCCTGCTCGCGTTTTTCGAATATCCCAAGAGCGTCGCCAAAGCGGACCGCGATACGCTCGGCGCGATGCAGCATGTCTCCTTCGTCTGCGGCCCCCGCCGCTATCGGGAAATGCTGGAACGGCTGAAGGAGAACGGCGTCGCCATCGCCGCCGGCCCTTTGCTGACGATCCCGCCGGCGATCCATTCATTTTATTTCTTCGATCCCAATGGGGTCCGGCTCGAGATCGTATGCGACCTCGACGGCGACGAGGAGGATCTGCGGGTGGTCCGCTCCTGCGCAATGCCGGTGGCCGAGTTGCGCGCGCAACTCGCGACTATCAGCGACGACAGGGCATGGATCGACGACATGGTCGCAGCATCGTCGAGCTAGCGCACCCGGTCGGTCGAGCCTCGGCAGGTTTGCGCAGACAGCAATACCCTCATGCGCATTTAACGAGCGCCGCTCGACGATCGCGCCTGTCCGAGACCTGCGGCC
>DATKHX010000180.1:0-10508 GCA_035510075.1 Allostellaceae bacterium | reverse complement strand
CGTGCCGCTTTTTTGGGCGGCGATGGATTTCTGCGAAAGGCTCAAGCTCGGCCGCAATCCGTGGCGGCCTGCCGGTATTTCGACGGCGCTGCGCCCGCTGCATGAGCCGGCTTCTCAGGAGTGAGGGGCGGCGCGCGGGCGGGCGGCTGGTCCTATCGCGGCGGGTTTGTCGTAGGAAGGGAAAGCAATGCAGATGAACGCATCGGGCGGCCCGGCATACGGCATCGGCCAGCCGGTGCGGCGCAAGGAGGATTTCCGGCTTCTGACCGGCAAAGGCTGCTTTGGCGACGACATCGCCCTGCCGGAGCTGGCGCATGCCGTGGTGGTGCGCTCGCCCCACGCGCATGCGCGCATTGCCGCGGTGAACAAGGCGGCGGCACTGGCCGCGCCCGGCGTGCTCGCGGTGCTGGGCGGGATGGACTATGCGGCCGACGGGCTCGGCCCGATCCCGCATAATCCGGGGTTGATGGCGCCGCCGGACGTGCAGGTGCGGATACGAGGGTTCGATCCGATCGCGACGGTCCATTACCCACTGCCGCCGGAAACCGTCCGCTACGTCGGCGAGCCGGTCGCCATCGTCGTCGCCGAGACCATCGCCATGGCGACGGATGCGGCGGAATTGCTCGACATCGCCTACGAGCCGTTGCCGGCGGTCACGCGCGCCACGGATGCGCTGAAACCCGAGGCGCCGCTGCTGTGGAAGGACGCGCCGGGCAATCTCTGCATCGATGTCGAGCTCGGCGACGAGGTCGCCACCGCCGCCGCCGCCTTCGCGGGCGCCGCGCATGTCGTCCGGCTCGAAACCTGGGCGCAGCGCGTCACCGGCGTGCCGATGGAGCCGCGCACCAATCTCGCGGAATACGATGCTGCCACCGCGCGGTACACGCTTTACACCGGCAGCGGGCGCGGCGTCGCCAAGGTCAGGCTCGACCTCGCGCAGGTGCTCGGGGTGGCGGCCGAACAGGTGCGCGTCGTGTGCCACGACATGGGCGGCAATTTCGGCACGCGCAACCTCTTCTACCCGGAATACGTGCTGCTCGCCTGGGCGGCGCGGCGGGTCGGCCGGCCGGTCAAATGGACCTGCGAGCGCCACGAATCCTTTCTCAGCGATTGGCAGGGCCGCGATCTGACCGTCGCGGCGGAGCTTGCGCTTGACGAACGAGGGAATTTCCTTGCCGTTCGCGGCTCCAATCTGAGCGATCTAGGCGCGCATGCGGTCGCCTTCGGGCCGCTGCAAAAGGGCCTCGGCCTGATGTCGAACGTCTACCAAATCCCGGTCGGCTATTTTCGCGGGCGCGGTGCCGTCACCAACACGGTGTCGACCACGCCCTACCGCAGCGCCGGCCGGCCCGAGGCGATTTTCGTCATCGAGCGGCTGGTCGATCTCGCGGCCGACCGGCTCGGGCTCGACCCGGCGGCGCTGCGCCGCCAGAACATGATCCCGCCATCGGCGCAGCCTTACGCCAACCCGCTCGGCGTCACCTACGACAGCGGCCGATACGAGGAAGCGATGGGCACCGCGCTGGCGCTCGCCGATTGGGGCGGCTTCCCCAGCCGCTGCGCCGAGTCGCGCCGCCGCGGCAAGCAGCGCGGCATCGGCATCGCCAATTACGTCGAGATCACTTCGGGGGCACCGCGCGAGCGCGCCGAAATCACCGTGCTACCCGAAGGCAAAGTCGAGTTGGTCATGGGCACGATGGCCTCGGGCCAGGGGCATGAGACGAGCTTCGCGCAACTCGTCACCGAGTGGTTGGGGGTGCCGTTCGACAGCATAGTCTACATCGCCCACGATACAGATCGCGTGAAGGCCGGCGGCGGATCGCATTCCGGCCGGTCGATGAAGCTGGCGGCGACGATCGTGGGCCAGGCAACCGATGAGATCATCGCCAAGGGCCGCAGGATCGCGAGCTTTCTGCTCGAAACCGGTGAGGTCGACATTGAATTCGAGCGCGGCCGCTTCCGGGTCGCCGGCACCGATCGCGAGATCGGCCTCTTCGAGGTCGCGGCGACCGCGGTCGGTCGCGCCGACTTGCCGGAAGAGCTGCAAGGGCCGCTCGCCGCGATCTCCGACCAGACCTTGCCGGTCGCGAGCTTCCCTTACGGCACGCAAATCTGCGAGGTCGAGGTCGACGCCGAGACCGGTGCCGTCGAGATCGTCGGGTATGCCGCGGTCGACGATGTCGGCCGTGCGGTCAACCCGATGATCCTGCACGGCCAGACGCATGGCGGCATCGCCCAGGGCGTGGGTCAGGCATTGCTCGAGAGTTGTCATTACGACCCCGCGACCGGGCAATTGTTGTCGGCGAGCTTTATGGATTACGCGATGCCGCGCGCCGCCACCTTCCCTGAGCTAAAGACGGCGCTCAGCGAGGTGCCGGCGCCGACCAACCGGCTCGGCGTGCGCTCGGGCGGCGAGGGCGGCACGACCCCGGCCTTGGCGGCGGTCGTCAACGCGATCGTCGACGCGCTTTCCGAATTCGGTGTCCGGCACATCGAGATGCCGGCCACTCCCGAGCGGGTGTGGCGCGCTATTCGGGCCGCGCGCGGCGGGGTGTCCCAGCATCCCAGGAGGAGATAACGAGATGAGCGATGGCAAGCGGCCGGAAGGCGATCTCGGACTTGCCGGCAAGGTGGCGATCGTCACCGGCGGCATGACCCAGCGGATCAACCGGGCGATCGAGCTCTTGGCGCAAGACCAGGCGATATATTATGTCGGCGGTCACAGCGGGCACGTGCTGACCCGCGCCCGGGGACGCGAAGACGCCGGCACCTGGGCCGACTACATCAATGTCGGCATGGAGCACGGCGCCTTTGACATGACCGGGCTCGCCGAATACATGGCAGGGCTCGTCGAAGGCGGCCCGACCCGCTCTGGCCACCGCACGCCAGCGATCATCGTCGAAGCGCCGGTCAACGGAACCGACGCCGCCAACGTCCGCTTTAACGCTTGGCAATTCCGCCAGATCCTCGGCCGGGGCGTGCACGGCGTATTGCTGTGTCAGGCCGAAGCCGCCGACGCAGTGCGCGCCTTTGTCGAATCCTGCCGCTATCCGCACCATCCGGCTGGTGTCGATCCCGGCCTGCCGTCCCCGGTCGAGCGCATCCGCGGCGCCGTGCGAAAAGCGACGGGCGGCCGGCTCGGCATCGGCACCCGCGGCCGTGGCTCGGAGACGACCGCGGCGCCGATCTGGGGGATTTCGGCGCAGGAATATATCGAGCGCTGCGAGCCCTGGCCGCTCGATCAAGCGGGCGAACTATTGCTCGGGGTCAAGCTCGAATCGCCAGAGGGCATCGCCAATTGCGAAGAAATCCTCGCTGTCCCCGGTCTCGGCTTTGCCGAATTGGGGCCGGGCGATCTCGGTCTGTCATTGGGCTACGTCGCGGTGCCGCGCGAGCCGTACCCCGCCGAGATGCGCCAATCTCGCGAGCGCGTTTTGGCGGCCTGCCGCAAGAACGGGATCGCCTTTCTCGAAACCTGCGCGCCCGAAAACGTCGTCGCAAAACTCGACGAAGGCGTACGTGTCATCGCCGGCCATCGCGAGGAGACCGCGCTCGCCGGCCGCGCCCACCAAGGCCGCACGATGCCGGTCTAGACCCCGGTCTGCGCTTCCGCATCGCCACTTCACGGAAATGGCACCCGGCCTAGTGAAGCTTGAGCGCCGCGCCGAGCAGGGTCAGCCCTGTTGCAGGCATAACGCCCATACGTACCGTAATCCGGAGCGACACTCCACCCATCCGAAGCACAGGTTACGAGATGATGACCTCGTCGCGCGGTGCCTCGCCTTACGCAGAACCGAGGCTGGCAGGCTCGCGCCCGTCCGTGCTCCGGGTTAGACTGAGCCGCCGAACCAGCAGCCGGGAGGACGACGATGGAATACGGCCTGTTCACGATGCCCTCGCATCCGCCGGAGCGCGGCCTTTACGACGGCCACCGTTGGGATCTCGACACTTTGCGCTGGGCCGACGAGCTCGGGTTTTCCGAGGCGTGGATCGGCGAGCATCACACCGCCCCCTGGGAGCCGCACCCCTCCCCCGACCTGTTGATCGCGCAGGCGCTGATGGAGACGAAGAAAATCCGCCTCGCGCCCGGCGGCTTCCTGTTGCCCTATCATCACCCGGCCGAGCTCGCCAACCGGGTCGCGATGCTCGACCATATGGCTCAGGGCCGGCTCAATTTCGGCGTCGCCGCCAGCGGCCTGCCCAGCGACTGGGCGATGTTCAACGTCGACGGCTATTCTGGGCAGCATCGCGAAATGACGCGCGAGGCGCTCGACATCATCCTCAAGCTGTGGACCGCCGAAGAGCCGTTCGACTATCCCGGCAAATATTGGCAAGTCAGCAAGACCGATTTGATGCTGCGCACCTTACGGCCGCACCTCAAGCCGTTGCAAAAACCCTATCCGCCGATTGGCGTCGCCGGCGTCAGCAAGGGCTCCGACACGTTGAAGCTCGCCGGCGAGCACGGCTTTTTGCCGATGAGCCTGAACCTCAACCAGACCTATGTCGCGAGCCACTGGGAATCGGTCGAGGAGGGCGCGCGCCGCAGCGGCCGCACGCCGCGGCGCTCGCAATGGCGCCTCGTGCGAGAGATTTTTGTCGCCGACACCGACGCCGAGGCGTGGCGGCTGTCGGTCGGCAACATGATGGGCCGCATGATGCGCGAGTATTTCATACCGCTGTTGACCGATGTCGGCGTCGTCGAGTTTCTGAAGCACGACCCTTCGGTCGCCGACAGCGACGTGACTCCGGAATATTGCGCCAAGCACAATTGGCTGGTCGGCTCGCCCGCGACGGTCGTCGAAAAAATCGAGCATATGTATGACGAGGTCGGCGGTTTCGGCTCGCTGCTGCTGTTCTGCTTCGACTACAGCGACAACCCGAAAGCCTGGCACGAGTCGATGCGGCTGTTGGCGCAAGAGGTCATGCCGAAGGTGGCGCATTTAATGCCCGACTGATCCGCGGTCGTGGGCATCAACCATGAAGCTCGACGAAGCGCCCGAAACGGCAACCCGGCGCAGGCCGCCCGCGCGATCCTAATCGGCGCCGCATACCTGCAGCCCCGAAGGCTGCTGTCGCCGCTCGGGGAGGGGAATAGATGATGCAAAGCTTGTGGTCCGATGCGGAAGCGGAGCGCTTGGTCGACCGCTATGCGGGGCAGGGCATCGGGCGCGACTTGGCACTGCGCGTTTACACATCGCGGCTCCTCGGCGGCGATCCCAAGCTGGTGTTGCACGGCGGCGGCAACACTTCGGTAAAGACCGTCCTCCGGGATCTCCTCGAAGAGGATGCCGAAGTGCTGTGCGTCAAGGGCAGCGGCTGGGATATGGCGGCGATCGAGCCCGCCGGATTGCCGGCGGTGCGGCTCGCACCTTTGCGCAAATTGCGGGCGCGCGAGAGCCTGTCGGACGAGGAGATGGTGCGAGTGCAGCGCGCCAATCTGATCGATCCCGGCGCCCCTAACCCGTCGGTCGAAACCCTGCTCCACGCGTTTTTGCCGCATAAATTTGTCGATCACACGCACTCGACCGCGGTCTTAAGCCTCGCCGACCAGCCTGACGCCGCCGAGCGCTGCGCCGACCTCTACGACGGCCGATTGGGGCTGGTGGCCTACATCATGCCCGGCTTTCAGCTCGCCAAGAAAGCCGCCGAGGTGTTCGAGGCCGATCCCGCGGTCGAGGGGCTGGTGCTGCTGAAGCACGGCATCTTCACCTTTGGCGACACGGCGCAGGAAGCCTATGAGCGGATGATCGCGGCCGTCAGCCAAGCCGAGGGGCGGCTGGCGCGCCGGCGCAATACGGTCGTCTTTCCCGCTCGCCAGCTTCCCGCGGCGATCGCCGGCACGGCCGAAGTGGCACCGATCCTGCGCGGCGCATGCGCGATGCCCTCACTAGGCGAGGCTGGCGCCTACAAGCGCTTCATCCTCGAATTCCGCACCAGCCCGGCGATCCTCGACTACGTCAACGGCGCCGAGCTCGGGCGCTACAGCCAGGCCGGGGTCGCCACCCCCGACCACACGTTGCGCACCAAAAACTACCCGCTGATCGTGCCGCCACCCGAAGCCGGCCGGCTCGACGAGTTCAAGGCGGCGGTAGGTGACGCAGTGGAACACTTTGTGGCCGATTACCACGCCTATTTCGCCCGCCACAATCCGCGCCAGGCAGCGCCGAAGCGCGAGCTCGACCCGGTGCCGCGGGTGGTCCTGGTGCCAGGGCTCGGGCTGTTGGGGCTCGGCGGCACTGCCCGCGATGCGCGGATCGCGGCGGACATTGCCCAATCGACGGTCGAGACCGTGACCGACGCCGAGGCCGCCGGCCGGTTTGCGCCGGTGGGCGAAGCGGACATGTTCGACATGGAATACTGGTCGCTCGAACAGGCCAAGCTCGGCCAGGCCGCCGAAAAACCACTCGCCGGCCAGATCGCGGTCGTGACCGGCGGCGCCGGCACGATCGGCTTTGCGACGGCGCGCGCGATGGCGCGCCACGGCGCCGAGGTGGCGCTCTTCGACGTCGACGGCGATGCCGCCGCGGTGGCGGCCAAAAAGCTCGGCGGCGCTGCGTTGGGTCTCGCCTGCGACGTGACCGACCCGGCTGCGGTGCGCGCCGCCTTCGGCCGCGTGACCGAGACGTTCGGGGGCGTCGACATCGTCGTATCCAATGCGGGTGCCGCCTGGCAGGGCCGGATCGGCGAGGTCGACGACGCGGTATTGCGGCAGAGCTTTGAACTGAACTTCTTCGCCCACCAGACGGTCGCGCAAAACGCCGTCCGCATCATGCGGGCGCAGGGAACCGGTGGTTGCCTGCTGTTCAACGTGTCGAAGCAGGCGGTCAACCCCGGTCCGAATTTCGGCCCCTATGGGCTGCCGAAAGCAGCGACATTGGCATTGATGCGGCAATACGCGCTCGATTACGGCGCCCACGGCATCCGCGCCAACGCTGTCAATGCCGACCGCATCAAGAGCGGCTTGTTGACCCCGGAGATGATTGCCGCCCGGGCGCAAGCCCGCGGCGTCAGCGAAGCCGACTACCTGGCCGGCAACTTGCTCGGCCGCGAAGTCACCGCCGAAGATGTCGCGCAAGCCTTTCTCAATCACGCCCTTGCATTGAAGACCACCGCCGACGTGGCGACCGTCGACGGCGGCAACATCGCCGCCGCGCTACGATAACTCTGCGCTAATCGTAATGGGGGGACGGGCTGGTGAAGCGGATCGGGGAACGCCGAGGCCCGATTTCGACCGCCGCCTGATGCTCCAGTTTCGAGGCTGCACTATCACATCGATTCCGGGTTATTTGCCTATCGCACGTGGGACGCACGCTGGGACTGACCGACACGGCTGCCGACACCGGTGCCGCTGCGCGCACCGGCAAGAATGGCCGCGGTCGGTTGGTTGCTCGGCCCAGCTACGCGCCGGCGGCGCCGGCGTGAGGGGTGGCAGGGTGAGACCGCGAGAGCCAACGAGGAGTCCTCGGTTCTCGGGGGGAATGTCGGTTACATCCGCCTCCCGCCATCCTTGCGAGAACGGACGGCTGCTGAACCTGAACCGGGAAGAAAGAATGTTGAAATGGCTAGGACTGGGGCCCCTGCTGGGCGCGGCGCTCTGCAGCGCCGCGTGGGCCCAGGGATCGATCAAGTTTGACGGCCAGTATGTAGGCGAACTCACTCTGGAGAAAGTCATCAGCGGTGATTGCACCCCGCCTCCGCTGGGTGCGGTTTATCCTCTGACGATAGCAGGCGGCCAGGTTCAATTTAAATATGACCCACGATTTGACACGATATTACGTGGGACTGTTGATGAAAATGGGAATTTCCGTGCCTCTCACGTCGTGCGTAACGGCCCGATAACCATGTCGGGACATATTCGTCAAAACAATGTGACGGCCCATATCAAATCGCCAAGCTGCAGTTACACCTTTCGCACCGGTAATTAGGATAAATGGGTCTCGTCTCGTCATTTCTGTGCCGTGCGGGTGGGCCAGCTCGGATGTCAGGTTCGGTCGGATGCCGTATTCCTGACTCACTCCGCCGCCTGGCGGGCGGGTTCGTGGGTGAGGGTGGCGTCGGGCAGGCGGGGGACGACTTCGTTGGCCATCAGGCGGATGCCCTTTTCGGCTTCCTGGTGGTCGAGAAAGCCCGAGCGGCCGATAAAGATGAAATTGGCGAAGCCGCCGACCTTGTCGTAGATGTCCATGATTTGCTTGTAGACGGTGTCGGGGTTGCCGGCGACGAGAATGCCGCGCGCGATCGCCTGCTCGGCGGTGATGCCGATCAGGCTCTGGCCAGGCCGCGTGTTGGCTTGGCTGCCCGGCCGCGGCTCGGTGCGGTAGTTCTGGGCCGCGATCTCGGGCGGCGTACGGCCCGGCAGGAATTTCGACATCTGTGGCGACTGCTTGAGGCTTGTGTTCAAAAACCACAGCAATTTGCTGCCGACGCGCACCCCCTCCTCGTCGGTGTCGCCGACATAGGCGAGTGCGGCATAAGCAAACCTGTCGGTGCCGGGGGCCGGCAGCCCGGCCTCATGGCGGGCGGCGCGATAGGCGTCGAAGGCGCGTTTCGAGGCTTCGGGGCCGCGCAGGACGAGCGCATTGACCATGCCGCGGCGGCCCAATTCGGCCGAGGTCTCGGGGTCGCCGGTCGCCGCCCACATCGGCGGGTGCGGGCGCTGGTAGGTGGGCGGCCAGATGTTGACGTGGCGGTGGGTGTAGTGCTTGCCCTCCCAGCTGAACGGGCCGTCATGCGAGGTCAGCGTCTTTTGAATGAGGTCGATCGCCTCCCAAAAGCGGTCGACATAGCCGACCGGGTTGGCGTTGCCCGAGACCATCTCGCTATCGCCCGATTTGACAAACCCGATGTCGACCCGGCCACGCGAGATCACGTCCGCGGTCGCGTATTCCTCGGCGATGCGCACCGGGTCGGGGCGGATCGTGATCAGGGTGCCGAGGCTGAGGATGCGAACCTTTTTGGTCTGGCGCGCGAGGATGCCGAGGATCATCGGGCTGGCGCCATAGAGGCTGTTGATGCCGGAATGATGCTCGATCGAGACGACGTTGATGCCGAGGTCGTCGCACAACAGGTGCTCGTCGAGGCATTCCTCGAACAGATCGGCGGCGATCTTGGGGTCACAATATTTGTTGGGCAGGCTGGCGCGTACCGAGGGGGCGGCGTCGAGAATTTCCTGCGGCACAAACGGGTAGACGTTTTCGCAATGATACCAAGCGCGCATAAAGTCGATCTCCGTGGTCCGCGACCGAGGCTCGATCTTGGGTCATTCGCCCGCTAGTGACAAGATAGAGGCCTTCGAGGAAACCACGACATGCGGCGTGTGCGACAAACAGGCCGCCGGCCTTTAACTTCGGGCAAACCAAGATGAGCCAGCCGTTGCTCGTCGTCGACGGCGACTCGTTCGCGCATCGCTCCTACCACGCCTTGCCGAAATCGATCCGCCGGCGCGGTGGCGGGGGTGCGGGTGCCATCGTCGGCTTCGCGAATTTTCTGCTGCGGCTCTACGCCGAGGAGCAGCCCCGCGCCGTGCTTGTCGGCTGGGACACGCTCGACGCGCCGACCTACCGCCATCAGGCGCTCGCCCTCTATCAGAGCGGGCGCGAATTCGACGCCGAGTTGTTGGAGCAGCTTGCGATCCTGCCCGAATTCGTCGCCGCCTGCGGCTTTGCCGCGGCCAAGGCGCCGGGCTACGAGGCCGACGACTTTCTCGCCGCCGCCGTTGCCGAGGAAGAGAGGCGCGGCGGCACCGCCGTCGTGGCGAGCGGCGACCGCGACGCGTTCCAGCTCGCCTCGGACAAAACCGCAATCTTGCAGCCGGTGCGCGCCGGCGAGATGGCGCGGATCGGCCCGGCAGAAGTGCGCGAACGCTACGGCGTCGACCCAAAGCAGGTGCCGGAATTTATCGCATTGCGCGGCGACCCGTCCGACAAGATCCCCGGCGCCAGAGGGGTGGGGCCGAAGGGGGCTGCTTCCCTGTTGCGGCGCTATGGCTCGCTCGAAGCAGCCCTCGCCGACGGCCGGTTCGCCGCCCAGGCCGACGAATTGCGCCTCTATCGCAGGGTCGCGACGATGGACGCTGCCGCCCCCTTGCCCCGCCTTGACGACCAGACCCCGCGCTGGGATGCCGCCGCGGCGCTGGCCCGCGGATGGGAGCTGGGCAATCTTTCCGAGCGCCTCGCCGCGCTCGCTCGCGGCGATGCGGGTTAGGGCGACCCCTTTCAACGCGACCGCGACATCCCTCGCTTTACCGGCGAAGGCCGGTATCCACCGCCCCGTGGGTCCCGGCCTGGGCCGGGATGGTCTCCTGAAGCGATCACCACCTTTCGCTTCAAAGAGTGAGATTTTGACTACGCGCCAGAGCGACACCTCTTGTGTCTAAGGTTTCAGCAGCAATTTGCCGATGACGGCACCGCTTTCGAGCATTTCGTGGGCGCGCGCGGCTTCGGCGAGCGGCAGCCGGTCATGGATCAACGGCCGGATCTCGCCGGCGGCGAGATGGCCGAGCAATACCT
>DATKHX010000179.1:0-8347 GCA_035510075.1 Allostellaceae bacterium | reverse complement strand
ATTGAAGACCTGCTCGGTCACCACCAGGCCGCCGATCAGAAACGCCGACTCGATGCCGATCAGGGTCACGACCGGCAACAGCGCATTCTTCAGCGCATGCCGGTTGATGACGATGCGCTCGATCAGCCCTTTCGCGCGCGCGGTGCGGATATAGTCCTCGCGCAAGACTTCGAGCATCGTCGAGCGCGTCATTCGCATCGTCACCGCGGCATAGCGGTAGCCGACCGTGATCGCCGGCCAGATCGCCATCGACAAATTTCGCACCGGGTCTTTCCACAACGGCACGTAGTCGATCGGCGGCATCCACGGCGAACCAAACGCCGCTTGCGAAACGTTCAGGATCAACAGGATAATCAGGATGCCGAGCCAGAAGGACGGGGTGGCGAGCCCGGCGATCGCGACGGTCCGGACGACGACATCGACCGCACTGTTCTGCTTCAACGCCGAGATCGTGCCGAGCGGGATGGCGATGACGATCGCGACCACCGTCGCCAGGATCGCGATTTCGAGGGAGATCGGAAAGCGCGCCGCGATTTCGTAGGACACCGGCTTGCCCGACCACATCGAAGTGCCGAAGTCGAAGCGGAAAAGCCCCCAGACGAAGTCGAGGAATTGCAGGAAGACCGGGCGGTCGAGGCCGAGCTCGGCATGGCAGGCGGCGACCGCGCGCTCGTCGAAGGTGCCGCCGCCCGAGCCCAAGCGCGTCACGCAGATGTCGCCCGGTATCAGGCGCATCAGCAAAAACACCAATGCCGCCGCTCCGAGCAGGGTGGGCACCACCAGCAAAATCCGCTGCACGACGTATCGGTACATGGCTTCTGGCTCCGCAGCGCCTACCGAGGCGAACTCAGCCGGCGCATGGCGTCGTATTTGTCACCCCGGCGCAGGCCAGGGTCCACTTTTCCCCCAGAACAATAGTTTGCAATCAGCGCATCGGGTGAAGCTGGCAAACCCCGCTGTAGCCGAGCAGGGAGTGCGGGCCTTCGCCGGGAAGACAAGAAACGGGAAGACAAATACATCGTCATTGCCGGATCTCGCTACAGGCGGCCCAGTGGCCGGGGCGGACTTCGCGCAATTCGGGCCGAAGCTGCCGGCAACCCGCGACGGCGATCGCGCAGCGCGGATGAAAGACGCAGCCCGAGGGCGGGTTGATCGGGCTCGGTACCTCGCCCATGACAGGGCGGAAGGCACGCGTCTCTTCGACCGTCGGATCGGGCACCGGCACCGCCGACAACAATGCCTGGGTGTAGGGGTGCAGCGGGTTGTCGAACAGCTCGTCGCATTCGGCCAATTCGACGATGCGGCCCAAATACATGACCGCGACCCGCTGGCACAGATGGCGTACCACCGACAGGTCGTGAGCGATGAACAAATAGGTCAGCGAAAACTGCTCGCGCAGATCTTCGAGCAGATTGACGATCTGTGCCTGGATCGAGACGTCGAGCGCCGAGACCGCCTCGTCGCAGACGATAAATTCAGGTTCGAGCGCCAAGGCGCGGGCGATGCCGACGCGCTGACGCTGGCCGCCCGACATCTCGTGCGGGTAGCGGTCGGCGAATTTCGGGTCGAGGCCGCAGACCGACAACAGCTCGCGGACCCGCGCGACGCGGCGCGGCGCGTTGTGCTCGATGCCGTGCACCTTGATCGGCTCGGCGATGATCTCGCCGACCTTCATGCGCGGGTTCAACGAGCTGTACGGGTCCTGGAAGATGACCTGGATACGCCGCCGCAGGGCCAATAATTCCCGGCGTCCGAGCTTAACGATATCGACGCCGTCGTAGCGGATTTCGCCCGCCGTCGGACGTTCTAGCCGCAGAATGCAGCGTCCGGTTGTCGTCTTGCCGCAGCCGCTCTCGCCAACGAGCCCCAAGGTCTCGCCGCGGCCGACGGTAAAGTCGATGCCATCGACCGCGCGCACCTCGCCGATGCGATGATGTGTGACGACCCCCTCGTTGACCGGGAAGTGCATATGCAGTCCCCGCACTTCGAGCAGGGGCCGCCCACCCGTTGCGGCCCCGGTCATGCGGTGACACCCAGTCCTGGAAAACGTCCCCGGGCAGCACGGCCCCCCCGTGGCCGGGCTCGTCCCGGCCATCCACGCCTTGCTATCGCTCCACAACCGCGTTCAAGACGTGGATGCCCGGACCAAGTCCGGGCACGGGGCGCGTGGAAGGGAGCCGATGCTTTCGCCGGCCGCGTCTGGGTTGCGGCGGTCAGAGAAACCGATGGCTTTGTCGCCGCATTGTTCATTTGTCGAGCCAGATGGTCGCCAAATCCTGGTTGACGTAATGGCTCGGCCCGATCTTCCAGCCTTTGACGTAGGAGCGGTACGGCACGATGCGCTGCCACCACAGCAGGTAGATCGCGTGGGCTTGCTCGTCGAGCACGTATTTGTTGATTTCGAGCAAATCGGCCTTCTGCTTTGCCTTATCGAGTTCGCGCAGCTGCCGGTTGTACATCTCGATTTCCTTGGGATCGTCGAACTGCCCGTAGTTGGAGCTGGACACCGAATGCGGCAGGTATTTGCCGACATCGGCGAGCGGATTAACGACGTTCTGGCAATTGCCCTCGGTGGCGACTTCAAAATCGCCGCTGCGCAGCGCCTCGAACCACGGCCCGGTCGGCAACACCTTCTGCGTGACGTGCAGCCCGATCTTGCTCCACTGATCGACGACCCAGATCCCATAGTATTTATAGGGCTGGTCGACGTTGCGGTTCAGCAAGGTAAAGCTCAGCCCCTCGGCGCCGGCCTCCTTCAGCAAGCGCCTCGCCTCGGCCCGCGACTTCTCGATGTCCGGCCAGTAGCCGGCAATCTGCTGCAGCTCCTCCTTGGTCGGGGCGAGCGGCGAGTCGGGGAAGGTGAGACCGCCGACGGTATGGACGATCGCGATCTTGGACAGCTGGGGTGCGCTGCCCCAGCGGTCGATGGCCAAGGTCAGGGCACGCCGCACGCGGACGTCGTCGAACGGCTTGCGCTTGTGGTTCGGGGTTATCACCCCGCCGCAGTTCCAGTCGCTGGTCTGGACGGTGAGCTTGTCGCCGAGCGCCTTTTTAAGCTCGTCGACGGTGGAGGGCGGGAAGCCGCGAAATTCGATTGCGGCCCGGTCGGCGCGGATCGCCTCGACGCGGACCGCCTGCTTGTCGGCGAAGATGCCGACAAAGCTGTCGAGATGAGGCAGGCCCTTGCGGAAATAGGCCGCGTTGCGCTCGCCCTTGATCGATTGGCCGATATCATAACTGACGAACTTGAACGGGCCGGAGCCGAGGATGTTCTTTTCGTACCAGTGCGGGTCCTTATCGAGGATCGCTTTTTTGTAGATCCAGGCATAGGGGTCGGCCAATGCCGGCAGAAACGCGTCGGTGGCGAATTTCAGGCGAAAGACCACGGTCGCCGGGTCGCTGGCCTCGACCTTGTCGACCATGACGAAATTGCTCTGTCGCGCGCTGATAACCCCCGGCGGCGGGAAGATGATCTCGTTCCAGCTCGCCGCGACATCCGCGGCGGTCAACGGCGAGCCGTCGGTGAACTTGATCCCCTCGCGGATCTTGAAGGTGTACGTCTTGCCGTTGTCGGTGGGCTGCGGCATCAGCGTGCACAGGTCGCACACCAGATCGTCGGTCTTGCCGGGATCGTAGGGGTCGGCCCGGATCAGGACGCTGTAGAAGGGTGCGGCCGAGTGGATCGTCGCGTAGGTTTCCTCGCGATGCGCGTCAAAGCTCGGCGGCGCGTCGGCCGGGATCATGTAGGTCAAGGTGCCGCCGCGTTTCGGCGCCTCCTCGTCCTGCCCGGCCGACGCCGCGAACGCCGTTATCCCGAGCATCGCGGCCAAGGCCGCCGTCCGAATGTGCACCTTTCCCTCCGTGTTTTGGTCCAACCTCTATCGATTTTCCCGTCGCCCCCCGCGAAAGCGGGGGGCCAGGTTCGACCGTCCGCTCGTCGGGTCTCTGCTTCCCGCTTTCGCGGGCCGACGGAAGCATGAGCGCGTCCGTCTCGGTTTTATTTATCCAGCCAAATCCTCGCCAAATCCTGGTTCATGAAATGGGTCGGGCCGATCTTCCAGCCTTTGACGTAGGACCGGTACGGCACGATCCGGTACCACCACAATACGAAAATCTCGTGGGCCTGGTCGTCGAGCAGGTGTTTTTCGAGATGGCGCATCTCGACGCGCTGCTTTTCGGTATCGGTTTCGCGCAGCATCTGCTGGTAGAGCGCCACTTCTGTCGGGTCCGCGTATTGCGCGTAATTCTCGGCGTCGACCGCCGACGGCAAGAATTTCTGGATGTCGAGCAAGGGGTTGACGAGGCCGTGGCCGGGCGCTTCGAGCACCACGTCGAAATTGCCGCTGCGCATCGCCTCGAACCACGGGCCGGTCGGCATGACCCGCTGCGTCACGTGCAGCCCAACCTTGCTCCATTGGTCGATCAGCCAGGTCGCGACGTATTTGTAGGGCTGATCGACATTGCGGTTGAGCAGCTGGAAACTTAGCCCCTCGGCCCCCGCCTCCTGCAAGAGACGCCGGGCTTCGGCCCGCGATTTTTCGATGTCGGGCCAGTAGCCGGCGATCTGCTGCAATTCCGGTTTCGTCGCGGCCAACGGCGAGCCTGGGAAAACGATGCCGCCGACGGTGTGCACGATGGCGATCTTCGACAATCCAGGCGCCCCGCCCCAGCGATCGATCGCCAGGCTCAATGCGCGGCGCACGCGTGGGTCGTCGAACGGCTTCTTTTTGTGGTTCGGGGTGACGGCGCTGCCGACATTCCAGTCGCTTTCCTGCACCGCGAGCTTGGCGCCGAGCGCCGCCTTGAGTTCGTCGCGCGCGGCGGGCGGCATGCCGCGGAACTCGATCGCCGCACGGTCGCTGCGGATCGCATCGACCCGCACCGCCTGCTTGTCGGCAAAGATGCCGACAAAGCCGTCGAGGTACGGCAGCCCCTTGTGGTAGTAGTCCGGGTTCCTTTCACCCTTGATCGACTGTCCAGTCTGGTATTCGACAAATTTGAAGGGGCCCGAGCCCATGACATGGGTTTCGTACCACCGCGGGTCTTTGTCGAGGATCGCCTTCTCGTAGATCATATTGAACGGATCGGCGACCGCCGGCAGAAAGGCGCTGGTCGCGAATTTCAAATGAAAGACGACGGTGCCGGTGTCGGGCGCCTCGACTTTGTCGATCATCAGGAAATTGCTTTGCCGCGCGCTGAGCACGCCCTTCGGCGGGAAGACGATGTCGTTCCAGGTTGCCGCGACATCGGCTGCGGTCAGCGGCGAGCCGTCGGCGAATTTGACGCCGTCGCGAATTTTGAAGGTGTAAGTCTTGCCGTCGTCGGCCGGCTGCGGCATCGCCGTGCACAAATCGCAGACGAAATCGGTCGTCGATGATGGGTTCTCAGGGTTGATGCGGATCAGCACGCTGTAGAAGGGCGCCACCGCATGTATCGTCGCGTAGGTGCTTTCGCGGTGCGCGTCGAAGCTCGGCGGTGCGTCCGCCGGGATCATATAAGTCAGGATGCCGCCGCGTTTCGCCTCCTCATCCGCCGCGGCGGGCGCTGCCAGCTCGGCAACGCCGAATATCGCGGCCAATGCCAATGTTCTGAGGTTCACTTTTATTCTCGCTTCTTATTTGTCGAGCCAGATCGTTGCCAAATCTTGATCGAGATAGTGGCTCGGGCTGATCTTCCACCCCTTTACGTAGGACTGATAAGGGATGATCCGATGCCACCACAATACCCAGATCTCGTGGGCCTGGGTATCGACCACATACTTCTCGAAATTGCGCATCAGGGCGCGCTGCTTCCCAAAGTCGGTCTCGCGCAGCATCTTGTTGTAGAGGTCGACCTCCTGCGGATCTTCGAAATAGCCGTAATTCCCGGAATAGACCGAGCTGGGAAGGAAGGCTTGAACATCGAGCAGCGGGTTGACCACCCCGTGGCAATTGGCGATCAGCGCGACCTGGAAGTTGCCGTTGCGCAACGCATCCAATTCCGGACCGGTCGGCAGCACGCGCTGCGTGACGTGCAGTCCGATCTTGCTCCACTGATCGACGAGCCAGATTCCGACGTATTTGTAGGGTTGGTCGACGCTCCGGTTCAACAGCTCGAAGCTCAATCCGTCGGCCCCCGCCTCTTTCAGCAGGCGCCTGGCCTCAGCTCGCGACTTGTCGATATCGGGCCAGAACCCGGCGATCTGTTCAAGTTCGGCCTTGCTCGCCGCCAACGGTGCGCCGGGAAAGACGATGCCGCCGACCGCCTTGACATCGGCGATCTTGGCCAGCGCCGGCGCGCTGTGCCAGCGGTCGATTGCCAGGGTCAGCGCGCGGCGCACACGGGGGTCGTCGAACGGCTTCTTCTTGTCGTTGGGAGTGACCAGGTTGCCGCAATTCCAGTCGCTCGCTTGCACCGCGAGCTTGTCGCCGAGCGCCTTTTTCAATTCGTCGCGCGCCGAGGGTGGAAAGCCGCGAAATTCGATCGCGGCACGGTCGCTGCGGATCGCATCGACCCGCACCACCTGCTTGTCGGCAAAGATGCCGGTAAACCCGTCGAGATACGGCAAGCCTTTATGATAGTAGTCGGGATTGCGGGTGCCGCTGATCGACTGGCCGACCTGATACTCGACAAACTTGAACGGCCCCGAACCCATGATGTTCTTTTCGAACCAGCGCGGGTCCTTATCGAGGATTTGCTTTTTGTAGATGAAAGTAAACGGGTCGGCGAGCGCCGGCAGAAAGGCGCTGGTCGCGAATTTAAGGTGAAACACCACGGTCGACGGATCGGGCGCGCTAACCGTGTCGACCATCTCGTACCAGCTCTGGCGCGGGCTCAGCACTCCCTTCGGCGGGTAGATGATGTGGTTCCAGCTCGCCGCCACATCGGCCGCGGTCAACGGCGAGCCGTCGGCAAACTTGATCCCGTCGCGGATCTTGAAGGTGTAGGTCTTGCCGCCGTCGGTCGGCTCGGGCAGCGCGGCGCACAAATCGCACACAAAGTCGGTGGTCGAGGACGGGTTCTCCGGGTTGATGCGGATCAACACGCTGTAGAACGGGGCCACGGCATGCAGTGTCGCGAAGGTCCCTTCGCGGTGACCGTCAAAGCTCGGCGGGGCATCCGCGGGGATCATATAGGTCAGGGTGCCGCCGCGTTTCGGCGCCTCCTCTTCGTTCGCCGCGAGCACCGTTCCCGCCGCCGCCAACGCGAAGAGCGCGCCCAACCAGGTTGCGCGCAGACCCGATCCGGGCTTCATCTGTTCCTCCCGTAATTTTTTTACGAACCGGCAAAGCCGCCGGCGTGTTCGCGCAGCCGTGGCGCCGTTTCGCCCGCTACGGCGCCGAGTTCGCTACCGCGGAAGCAGGCGGCGAGATGCCCCGCTCCGCCGGCCGTTTCGAGGGCCGGCCTTTTGCGCGCGCACGCCTCGATCGCGAACCGGCAGCGCGGCCGGAACGCGCAGCCGCCGTCGAGCCGGGTCAGGTCGGGCGGTTGGCCCTCCACCGGGTCGAGCCGCGCCTGGCGCGGGCGGTCGAGCCGCGGCACCGAGCGTAACAAGGCGATCGTGTAAGGGTGGCGCGGATCGTGGTAGATCGCCGCCGCCGGGCCGCTTTCGACGATGCGTCCCGCATACATGACGTTGACGCGGTTGGCGTAGCGCGCGACGACGCCGAGATTGTGGGTGATGATGATCAACGCCACCTCGAGCCGGCGCGTCAGGTTTTTCATCAATTCGAGGATCTGCGCCTGGATCGTCACGTCGAGGGCGGTCGTCGGCTCGTCGGCGACGATCAGCTTCGGGTCGCAGGCCAAGGCGATCGCGATCATGATGCGCTGCCGCATCCCGCCCGAGAGCTGGTGCGGATATTGTTTCAGCCGGCGCACCGGGTCGGCGATCCCGACCAGCCCCAGCAATTCGACCGCGCGCCTTTGCGCCGCCGCGCGGTCGGCGCCGCGATGCTGCTCGAGGGTCTCGGTGATCTGACGGCCGATCGTCAACACCGGGTTCAGCGAGGTCATCGGCTCCTGAAAGATCATGCCGATGTCGGCGCCGCGGACCTGGCGCATCTCCTCGTCCGAAAGCAGCAGCAAATCGCGCCCGTCGAATAGGATGCGGCCTTGGGTGATGCGCCCTGGCGGGTCGGGGATCAGCCGCAGCAGCGACAGCGCGCCCGCGGTCTTGCCCGATCCGCTCTCGCCCACGATCGCCACGGTCTCGCCGCGCTCGACGGTATAGGAGATCCCGTCGACCGCCGGCACCGCGCCGAGCCCGGTGCGGAATTCGGTGTGCAGATCCCTGACTTCGAGCAATGACGGCAAAACCGCGCTCCCACCCTCCCGTTGACGCCGCAACGCTTCTTGTTGCTCTTAG
>DATKHX010000178.1:0-8414 GCA_035510075.1 Allostellaceae bacterium | reverse complement strand
GCGCCTCGATCGAATGCACGACCGCCTCGATCGGATCGAACGGCGTCTCGATCTCGTCGAAGCGTAGTTCCGCCCAAGCTCTCGGCATCGAGCGGGCGCGAAGCTTTCACGTCTCGGACACACTTTTCATTCGCCTTGGATCAGGTTCGGCGTGTGCCTCGGGCTTGCATTTGCGCGCGCGCCGCGCGACGCTGTCGTCCACGGACATACCAATCGGGCGACCAGGAGAGAAGACGTGAACGACATCGCACCGTCGCGCTACAAATGGGTGGGAACTCGGCCGGTCCGTCCGGACGGTGTGCCGAAAGTCACCGGACGCGCGATGTACGGCGCCGATCTGGCGATGGCGGGCGCGCTCTACGGCAAGATCATCCGTTCGCCGCATGCGCATGCGCGCATCCGCTCGATCGACGCCGCGAGGGCACTGAAACTGCCGGGCGTCAAGGCGGTCGTTACCGCCGCCGACTTCCCCGACCATAAATTCGAATATGTTGGCCCGGAGCGGGTGGCGCAGAATTTCTGGCACATCACACGCAACATCATGGCGCGCGAAAAGGCACTGTACGAAGGTCACGCCGTTGCCGCCGTCGCGGCGATCGACAAGCCCACCGCCGAGCGCGCGGCAGAGCTGATCGACATCGACTACGAGGTATTGCCGCACGTCATCGACGTCGACGAGGCGATGACCCCCGACGCGCCCCTGCTGTTCGAGGACATGATGACGCGTGGCGTCGAGCCCGCGCCACAGAAGCCGTCCAATATTTCGAAGCGGCTCGAATTCGCTATTGGCGATCTCGACAAGGGCTTTGCCGAGGCAGATATCGTTGTCGAAAAGGAATTTAAGACCGCCGCCGTCCACCAAGCCTATATCGAGCCGCATGCCTGCGCCGCACGCGTCGACGCCGATGGCCAGGCGGAAATCTGGACCGCGACCCAGGGCCATTTCGGGGTGCGGGCCATGACCGCCAAGCTGCTTGGCATGCATGTCGGCGACCTGAGGGTGACGCCGTCGGAAATCGGCGGAGGTTTTGGCGGCAAGATTCCAGTTTATCTCGAGCCGGTCGCCGCGCTCTTATCCAAGAAATCAGGGCGCCCAGTGAAAATCACGATGAGCCGCGAGGAGGTGTTCAAGGCGACGGGGCCGACTTCGGGCGCGTCGATGTGGGTCAAGATCGGCGTCAAAAAAGATGGCACGATTACGGCCGCCGACGGCGTTTTTAAATTCCAGGCCGGGGCGTTCCCCGGCTCGCCGGTAATGAACGCGTGCCTGTGCGCGTTTGCGCCCTACAATATCCCCAACGCGCGATCGGTCGGCTACGACGTCGTCAGCAACCGGCCAAAGGCGTCGGCCTATCGTGCGCCGGGCTCGCCGATCTCGGCCTTCGCGGTCGAAAGCGTGCTGGGGATTGTGGCGAAGAAGATCGGCATTGACCCGCTGCAACTGCGCCTCAAAAACGCGGCGCGGCCAGGCACGACGATGATTTATGGCCCGAAGATGAGCCATGCCGGCTATGTCGAGACCCTCGAGGCGCTGATCAACCACCCGGCCTACAAGGTGCCTTTGGGCAAGAACCAGGGGCGCGGCGTCGCCTCGGGCTATTGGTTCAACGGCGGTGGCGAATCGAGCGCCAGCGTCCAGGTCAACGAGGACGGCACCGTCACCGTCGCCAGCGGCAGCGTCGATATTGGCGGCTCGCGCGCCTCGATGGCGCTGATGGCGGCCGAGTCCCTCGGCATCGACTACAGCCAAGTGCGCTCGATCGTCGCCGACACGGCCTCGATTGGCTTCACCAACCCGACCGGCGGCTCGCGCGTGACCTTCGCGACCGGCATGGCGGTCTCTGAAGCCAGCAAGAAGGTAGTCGACGAGTTGCGCAAACGCGCCGCGATCAGCTGGGACGTCGATGTCGACGGCGTGATCTGGGAAGACGGCCAAGCTAAGCCGGCGAGCAGCAATGTCGGCGATTTCGCGCCGTTGTCGCTTAGGGAGTTGGCCGCCAAAAAGGCGCTGACCGGCGGGCCGATCGGAGCGCATGCCTCAGTCAATGCCGGCGGCCAGGCGCCCGGCGTTTCGACCCAGTTCTGCGATGTTGAGGTCGATCCCGAAACCGGCAAGGTCACGGTGTTGCGTTTTGTCGCGGCGCAGGATGTCGGCAAGGCGATCCACCCCTCCTATGTCGAGGGACAGATTCAAGGCGGCGTTACCCAGGGCATCGGCTGGGCGTTGAACGAGGAATACATCTACGACAAGGACGGCCGGCTCGATAACGCGGGCTTCCTCGATTACCGGGTGCCGGTGGCCCCCGACATCCCGATGATCGAGGCGGTGCTGGTCGAGGTGCCGAACCCTGCTCACCCTTATGGCGCAAAGGGCGTCGGCGAGGTCAACATCTGCCCACCGATGGCGGCGATCGCCAACGCCATCGACAACGCGATCGGCCGCCGCTTGACCGAGTTGCCGATGTCGCCGCCCAAGGTGCGCGCCGCTCTCGACGCCGGCGCGGACGACTAGGGCCGGCGCCATGCCTGAGGCAGCCGCGCGGGTGGTCTTGTCGAGCGGGTTCAGCCGCCGCTACACCGGCGGCGTGCGGGAATTCGCGATCGAGGCGAACAGCCTGCGCGGCGTCATCAAGGCATTGGACAAGCTCTACCCCGGATTGGGCGAGCATCTCGAGGAGGAAACCACGGTCGCGATCGACGGCGAGATCCACGAGGTCGGCTATTTGCAGCGCCTGCGCCACGGCAGCGAAGTCTTCTTCATCCCCAAGCTCGAAGGCGGCTAGCGCCGTTTTCGATCAGATCGAGCCACCTGCCCCGAGTCGGTCATTGGGAGCGAGGCGAAGCAATGTCGGGCGGCGTCGTTTGGGATTGCTTCGTCGCGGCGCTCCTCCCAATGACCCTGCGGCAAGTCGATCGGAAGCCACGCTTCCGCAATGGGCCTTCCGATGTCAACCCTCGAAGTGGCCTTACTCTCGCTGCCGGGGTCATGCTTCGTTCGTGGTCGACGCCGGTCGCCACATCATGCCATCAGATCGGAGCCAACTCGGCCCATTACCGCATCTAGCGCGCGTGTAGCCCGGTCGGGCCCACGACAACGTTGATCGGATTGGGTTGCGACGACGGGGGGCCGACATCCGGCGGCGCGCCGCCGGTCGTGGACAACGGGCTTCCGTGACCGGAAGCGGTGGGGTCCTCACACGCGGTAACGACAACGGCAAGTGCAAAAACAACCAATAGAATGCGAAAGGTGCTCATCGCCGGCTCGTTGCAAAAGTGCTTACCCCCTGATTGTGCCCAGCGTCGCAATTTGCGTCAACACGGGCGCGATTGCCCCGGTTGAGCTGCGAGCGGCGAACCTCCCGAACCGCCGCGATCTCCTCAGCCCAGAGTGTCGGCGTAGGTGTAGACCTTTGCTTCCCACGCAAAGATCGCCTCGCGGCCGACATAGGCCGGGTCGACGTCGCGCTCCTGGGTGATTTCGACCCATTTCTTGCCAAAGGGGGCGGCACCGGGCCAGGTCGGGACGACGTAATCGGTGCCTGCCGCCGACGCGAAATCGGAGAAGTTCGCGAGCACGATCACCGGCGAGGCGGCTGAAGCCCCGCCCCGGCGCCACGCAAGGACGCGCTTGCCGTCGCCGAAATCCGCCCAGATGAAATCGGTGTCGTTGACCGAGAGCGCGGGCGCGGTCGTCCGCAGCTTTATCAGCGTTTTCACATAGGCGTGGATCCGCCGCCGCATCGCGGCGTAGTAGCCGTCAGGATTGCCCGAGCGGTCGCTGCTGGCGCCCGCGGTCAGCCGCCCGAAATTCACCGGGTCGACCTGCTTGCCGCCGCCTTGGGTGACGTTGCCGTTCGCGTCGAACAAATCGTGCTGATCGGCGAACTCCTCACCGGCCAGCAACATCGGGATCCCGACTGCGGTCAAGAGGCAGACAAAGGCGAGCTTGATCCGTTTTTCGATCTGCTCGTCCGGCATGTTGCGCAGCATCGTGAACAGCCGCTCGTGGCGGAAGCCCTCGACATCGTGCTTGGTGACGTAGTTGACCGCCTGCGCCCCGTCGGTAAAGACGCCGCCGAGCCGGCAGTCGATTGCCTTCCTGAGGCTCGTTTCGAAATCGTCGCCGCCAACGCTCTCGCCGAGGATCGCGGCGCGCACACGGCCCTGGAAATCATCGTTCCACAACCCGTCGAGCCGGTTCTGGCGCAGTAGGCCCGAGGGCAGGCTCAGCTCTTCGCCGACGACGATAAACCGCGCATCGGCGCCGGCGGCGGGGTCGAGGCCGGCATCGGCCCAGCGCCGACGCCACAGATTGCGGCCGAGATCCTTGAACGACTGGACGAAATCCCAGCTGGCGACGTTCTCGACACTGTCCATCCGCACCCCGTCGATGCGGAAATCGCGCATCCACCGCGTCAGATAGGTCAGCATCAGCTGGCGCGCGGGAAACAGCGGCTGCACCTGCCCGGAGAGCGGGTCGTAAGTCGTAACCGGCTTGGCATAGCGCCACAACGTGCTGCCGAAGCCGTTGCGCGGGCTGCGCGAGCCGTCGGAGCGGCCGGAGGTCAGCGCATCGGGGTCGGTCGGGTCGGCGTTCGGGTCGTCGATGCAGAAATCCGGGGCGTCGATGTGGTTGTAGGGCTCCTCCTTGGCGAACGCCATCACCGCATCGATAAAGAAACGAATACTCTTGCGGTGGCAGGCGTCGACGAGGCCGGCGAGGTCGCGATTGGCGGTCGGCGACAGATTGCCTTCGGGATAGCCCAGCTCGTAATCGGGGGCGAGGTAGTGCGAGGTGTCGTAGCCCCATTCCCGCTTGTAGAAGCTGTCGGAGGGCGGCAGCAATTCGAGCGCGTTGATTCCGAGATCCGCGAGATAAGCCTGGCCGGCGTCGAGCAATGACAGCTCGGCGAAATTGGCGCCGCCGATGCGCTCGTCGACGAGGGCGGCCACATCGAGGAATGTCGCCGTGGCGCGCTCGGGCTCGTTCTCCGAGCGGCTCAATGCCCAGGCCGTCGGCAATTCGTAGATCACGAGCTGGTTGTTCGGGGGGAGCATATTTGGCGCGTCCGGGGCTGCGAATAGGGCGGCCTCACCGCCCGGATCGGCGTCGCCGAGCCTGCCTTGGCCGAGATACCGCAACACCGCCGCCGGCTGGTTGTCGTCCGCTGCTCCCGACGCGAAGAGCCGCCAGTCCACGCAAGTCGCCAGAGGATCGGTCACCGCGATGCGGGCCGGCGGCTGCTGAGCCGAACGGCTGTCGTCGACCTCGAACCAGTAGTGGTAGACCGCACCGTCGTCGAGCCCGCAGGCCGCCGCTTCGACGGTGAACAACCCGGACGCGCCCGGCGCCGGGACGAGCGCGATTCGCCGCACGCCCGCGGCTGTCGGCGGGTTGCCGGGAACCAGCCGCCCGATCACCAATACCGGCGGCGTGGTCTGCGGGCGCGGGCTCCACAATGCGAACCCCGTGGCGCGGCGATCCAGGATGTCGGCGCTGATCGGCATGGCGCTGTCGCTTTCGAGCGCTTCGGGTAGAGCCGAAGCTCGCACAACGATAGCTCATCGGCGACAAGACGCTGTGAGCCGTCTCACACCACCACGTCGTTTGCGGATTTCGACATAGTAGGTTTTTTCAGGCGACCTTCAACTCGGCGACCTTCAGCGGGATTTTTCCGGTTCAGCATGCCGTCCTTTCCATACGCCCTTCTCTGCGCCTTGGCGGAGCTGTTGCTGAGCATCTGCGTCGGCCTGCCGGTGGCGCGCCGGCTCGTTTCCGCCCGCCCGCTGGCACTCGCCCTGGCGCCGATCATCGGCTGGGCCGTGTTCAACACGCTGGCCCTGCCGGTTTTGTCGGTGTCCGGCTTTACGCGCACGAGGACGGCGCTCCTTTGCGGCTTCGCTGTGCTCGGCGGTCTTGCCGCGATGCTGACGGGGTCGTCGAAATCGACGACGGGCCGGGGCATCGGCGTCGGGGTCTCGGCCTATGGCGCCGCGGCGTTGCTTGCGGCGGTTCCAACGATGGCGGTGTGGCCGAAAGGGGGCGCCGGCGGGGTCGTCCTCAGCGAGGCGATGTTCGACCATTCGAAAGCGGCGATCATCGACGACATCGTCCGGCTCGGCCTGCCGCCTGGCAATCCCTTCTTTGCCGGCGCAGCATCTCGACTGGTCTACTACTATCTCTGGCATTTCAGCGCCGCCATCCCGAGCGCCCTGTTTGGCGCGAGCGGCTGGGAAGCCGACGCCGCACTGACCTGGTTCACCGCCTTTGCGTCGCTCGCCCTGATGATGGGCCTCGCCGCGTCGCTCGCCGGCCGGCGGCGCGCTTCGTTTCTGGTCGTGCTGCTCAGCCTCGCGGCCTCTCTCGCCCCAGTGCTCCGCCTCGTCTTGCCGTCCGCTTTGCTCGAACGGGTGCTGTTCCTGGATTCGTGGCCGCAAGGCTGGCTCTTTCAAGCGAGCTGGGCGCCGCAGCATCTGGCCTCGGCAAGCTTGGTCGTGGTCGCGGTGCTGATTATGTCGCGCCTCTCGTCGCCCCGCGGTTGGTCACTGGTGCCGCTGCTTGCGGTCGTCGCCGCGGCCGGGTTCGAGAGCTCCGCTTGGGTCGGCGGCGTGGTCTTTGCGGCGGCGGCGCTGCCGATCGGCGTCATATTGCTGATCATGGCCGGCAACCGCCGGGCGCGCCTCAATCTGCTGGTCAAGGCTACCGTGGCAGCCTTTCTGGTCGGGGTGATTTCATTTCCGTTCTTGCGCGACGAGTACGCCGCGAACGCGGCGCGGCATGCCGGGCCTCCGGTCGCGCTTCATCCCTTCGAGGTGCTGGGCACGATCGTACCGACAGGCATGCGAACAGCCCTCGACCTGCCGGCCTTTTGGGTAATCCTGTTGGTGATCCAGTTGCCCGCGATCTATTTCGCCGGCATCTGGGCGATGGCGGGCGCCCTTGGCGCAAGAGGAACGGCGCCTGCCGGAAAGCGGCTGATCGTCGGGCTTGCCCTCCTCGCCGGCGCGAGCTTTGTTGTTCCCTGGCTAGTTGAAAGCACAATCGCCAACAACGACCTCGGCTGGCGCGGCGTGCTTCCCGGCATCCTCGTCCTGACGACATTTGCCGCGGCGGGCCTCGCCCGCTGGCTCGCGACGGCGCCGGCTTTGGCGATCGCCGCGGCCGCATTCTGGGCACTCGGCATCCCCGGAGGGCTGCAGATCGTCAGGGAAAACGCCGTCGGCCTGCCGGCTCCGTCCGCCGCGATCTTCTCCGAGACACCAGAGCTCTGGGCCGCGGTCCGTCGGCACACCGCACCCGACGAGCGCGTCGCCGACAATCCGTTGTTCCTCGCGGACAGCGTGCGGTGGCCGGTCAACATCTCCTGGGCGTTGCTCGCCGATCGCCGCTCCTGCTACGCCGGCTGGAATTTCGCGCGCGCCTTTGCGCCGTTGCCGGAGGCGGAGATCGACCGGGTCAATGCCCTCTTCGAACGGGTCTTCGCCGGCGACGGCACGCCTGACGACATCCGCCATCTCGCCACCCGCTTCGACTGCCGCGCCGTCGTCGTCACACCGAGCGACGGCGCGTGGGGTCGCGACCCGTTCGCCCACAACCCTTATTTCCACCTGGTCGAGGAAAAAGCGGACAAGTGGCGGATCTACCGGGTCGTCGACGGCGTGCGTGATCGGAAGTGAGCGCCGTCGCTCGAAGCCATCGCGACTCGAACGAATGTCGAGGTGATCCGACACGCGGCGCGCAGCGACCCGCGCAGCGTGCCGGCCACCTTGGACCTCCCGCCGCTGCGCCGGCGGTAGGGCATCGGCACCTCGAGAATGCGCAGCCCCGCGCGGGCCGCCCGCATCTGCATCTCGATGTTCCAACCATAGGTCATCTCGCGCATGCCGAGGTG
Organism: Allostellaceae bacterium; assembly: GCA_035510075.1. Classification (GTDB taxonomy): domain Bacteria; phylum Pseudomonadota; class Alphaproteobacteria; order ATCC43930; family CGMCC-115725; genus AP-15. Next base: position 522 of record DATKHX010000178.1, on the reverse strand, counting down.
CCTCAGGCAGTCGCGGCGAATGGCGCGATAGGCGCACATGTCAGTGTAGCGCACCCCGTAGAGCGCCCTGATGCCGAGCCCCGCGAGATAGCCTGCGACGAGCTGGTGCCAGCTCATCGCACCGCGCTCCCGCTCGCCGAGCAGGCGCGAGGCAATGACGAAATCGCGGTCGCCGCTTCGGATCGGGTCGACAAGCCGCGCCATCAAATCGCCGCGGTCGGCACCGTCGCCATCCATAAAGACGATGACGCCGCACTCGGGCGACGCGGCAGCAACCCCGGCGACACAGGCGCGGCCATAACCCCGGCCGCCGGCGTTGACGACGCGCACATGCGCCCCCTGCGCCGCCGCCACCGCCGGCGTGCCGTCGGTGCTGCCGCCGTCGACGATGATGACCTCGCGCACCAGGCCGCGCGGGATCTCGGCCACCACGCCCGCGATCGATTTCGCCTCGTTCAGCGTCGGAATGACGACCGCGACGGCTAGAGGCTCCATCGCAACCCGCAATTCCGGCACGGCTTC
>DATKHX010000177.1:0-2120 GCA_035510075.1 Allostellaceae bacterium | reverse complement strand
GGCCCGGAGTATTGAAGTCGCGCATGCTGGCTTTCCGACCCTTAACCCAAATTGCTTACGCAAATTGCCCGCCGGCGGGGCAAGCCTGACCGGCGGGCATGTTGCTTGCCCGGCACTAATGCACCGTCATACCTTGCCGGTCAATTCGCCAAGCGGGGACAAAACGGATCATGGATGGGAGTTTCGAGGCGTTGCGCTTTCCGGTTGCGGCGCCGCCACACCCGGGCGAGATCCTGCCGATCGCACCGGGGGTGCGGTGGCTGCGCATGCCGCTGCCCTTCGCGCTCGACCACATCAATTTGTGGCTGCTCGAAGACGGGCCAGGCTGGACGATCGTCGATACCGGCTATGCGATGCCCGAAACAAAGGCGGCGTGGGAGCAGGTCTTTGCCGGGCATCTCGCTGGCCGCCCCGTGGCGCGGATCATCGTCACCCACTTCCATCCTGACCATATCGGGCTCGCCGGCTGGCTCGCCGAGCGCTGGCGGGTGCCGCTGTGGATCACCGAAAAGGAATGGCTCTACGCGCGGGTGTTGAGCCGAGGCAGCGACGACTTTGTGCCGTTGCGCCGCGATTTTGGCCGCCGCGCGGGGCTCGATCCCGCGGCCAGCGAGTTGTTTGGCGACCGCGAAAAGAGCTATCGCCGCGGCGTGCCGTCGGTCCCGCCGGCGTTTCGCCGCATCGCCGACGGCACGGCCATCGAGATCGGCGGGCGCCAATGGCGGGTCGTCGTCGGCGAGGGCCATGCGCCGGAGCTCGCCTGCCTTTATTGCCCCGAAACCGGCATCCTGATTTCGGCCGACCAGGTGTTGCCGAAGATTTCGCCGAATGTCAGCGTGCAGCCGCACGAGCCCGACGGCAACCCGCTGGCGCAGTATCTGGCGTCGCTCGCCAAGCTGCGGGAAACAGTACCGCCCGAAACCCTGGTGCTGCCGTCCCACAATCTGCCGTTTTTCGGCTTGCATGCGCGCATCGACGAGCTGGCGGCGCATCACGCAATGCGCTGCGAGGAGCTCGTCGCTGCGCTCGACCGGCCGCAAAGCGCGGTCGATGTGCTGCCGGTGCTGTTCCGCCGGCCGCTCGACGCTCACCAGACCGCGTTCGCGCTTGGCGAGGCGCTGGCTCACTTGCATTATCTCGAAGCTCGGGGTGCCCTCGAACGCGTCCGCGGGCCGGACGGCGTCGATCGCTTTGTCCGCGCGAGCTGATAAAAGAATTTGGGGAGGAGCACGTGGTGCAAGAAGCGGTTTCCGCGTGGCGTCGGGTTGTTACGGCGGCTGCGGTTTGCGCGACGTTCCTGCTCACGTCGGGAGCCGCGCGGGCGGCGGAGCCGATCATGATCGGCTTTGGCATGGGTCTGACCGGCGGGCTCGCCGCGGCGGGCAAATCGGCGCTGCTCGCGATGCAAATCTGGCGCGACGACGTCAACGCCAAAGGCGGATTGCTGGGCCGGCCGGTCAAGCTCGTCTACTACGACGACCAGAGCAGCCCGGCCACGGTGCCGGCGCTCTACACAAAGCTCCTCGATATCGACAAGGTCGACTTTATCGTTTCGGGCTACGGCACCAATTTGATCGCCCCGGCGATGCCGGTCGCGATTTCGCATGGCCGCCTGTTCCTTGGATTGTTCGGCCTTGCGGTCAACAGCGAGTTCGATTATCCGAAATACTTCTCGATGCTGCCCGCCGGGCCGGACCCGAAGCACTCGTTCTCGGCGCCGTTCTTCAAGGTCGCGATGGCGGCGAGCCCGAAGCCGAAGACGCTGGCCCTCCTCGCCGAGGATTCGGAGTTCCCGAAAAATGCGGCCGAGGGCATCCGCGACACCGCCAAGGAGGACGGCATCCAGATCGTCTACGACAAGACCTATCCGCCGGGAACGCCCGACTTCACCCCTATCGTCCATGCGATCCAGGCGACCAATCCCGACATGGTGTTTGTCGCGTCATATCCGCCGGGCTCGGCCGGCATGCTGCGTGCGTCGACCGAATCCGGTCTCAAGACCCGGTTTTTCGGCGGCGGCATGGTCGGGCTGCAATACACGCCGTTCAAGGAGCAGTTCGGCCCCAAGCTCAACGGCATCATCGATTACGACTGGTGGATCCCCGCGCCGACGATGCAGT
>DATKHX010000176.1:0-5765 GCA_035510075.1 Allostellaceae bacterium | reverse complement strand
CTGCCGACCGGCGTCCAGGTGGTCGGCCGCATCGGAGACGATGCGCGGCTGATGGCTTGCGCGGCTGTTCTCGAGCGCGCGCTCGCCGCATGACCCTGAGGGTGGCGGCGATACTCGTCCTTGCCGCAAATGCGGGCCTCGCCGGCTGCTCGGCGCTCGACCCCTATCCGACCTATCCGCAGCAAGCCGCGGGCGGCGTGAGGGATCCGGGGCCACGCGTGGCGATCTGCTACGATGCGCTCGCCAGCTCACGCGACACGGTGCAAAAAGCAGCCCAGGACGAATGCGCCCCAAATACGGTTGCCGGGCGGGTCGACACCGACTGGAAGCTCGACTATTGCCCGCTGCTGCTGCCGGCGCGCGCGACATTCGTGTGCAAGCCCAACAAGTAGATGTCGTTCTGAATCAGCGGTCTTCCCCCTCGCCCGCACGGCGAAACCGGATAGTAGGCGAAACGACGCCGTAAAGACGCCGATGCTCCGATTGCACCGGGGTCGGCCCGCGATGTCAGAAGGCGACCTGAGCCCGGCCGGCAAGGGTAAAGAAGTGCTGGCCGATTTGAGAGGTCCCCGCGGCATTCAGCCGGTCGACATTGACGTATTGGCCCTGCAGATACAATCGAACCCAGTCGTTCGGATACCAGCTGAGCGCCGCACCGGCGACTTGTTGAAAGCCGCCGTTGACACCTCCGGTAACGCTTTGTGCGACGCCGGGTATGACATTGCTGTTCAGGCTCGTGACGCTATATCGCGCGGCAAGCTCCCACGCGCCGATGCCGCCGCCGTGGAGAGTGAAGGGCTCGGCCACCTGAGGTCTGGAAAACGCGGCTTCCCCGACAATGTAGCGGATGGGTTCTCCGGTAATGACCCAGCCGCCCTCGACGTAACCTCCGTTGAACCCGAGAACCGGGTTGGGTTTGTTTGGCGCCACCAATTGATCGACGTCGATTTTGTAGTATTCGCCCTGGACCAGAAAATTTCGCCAGCTGATCCCCGTCCCGCCACCAAAGGCATTTGCGCCCCTCGCCGATAGCACCCCGGTGCTGATCAGGTTGTTCATGTCGATCGCCAACTCGGGACGATCTTGGAAGGTCTCGGTTTCTTCGGTTCCAAACTGTGTGCCGCTGGCGTTGATGTTCGGGTGGAACACGGTCTCGCCCGACAGCCCAATGTTGACGTTCCAATCCTGGTCGTAATAGGGGCGTCCCGCCATACGCCCGACGAACCCCAGCTGCTCGCCGTTCTGCAGCGTCGTTTTTTGAGCGCCATAGGGAGCGCCGGTCAGATAAGAGGACAAGAAAGCCTGATCCCAGGCGGCAGCCGCTCCAAGTGAAGCGCGGTCGTCGCCGGCAGCCAGGTTCCGGGCAATTTGAATGATGCTCGGCCGTTCCATCAGCAGGAAATCGTTCGAGCTTTGCGAATCATACAACGTGAACCACGGCTTGAAGTATCCGATCGTGGCGGTGACCGGTTTGATCCCGGTATAGTTGAGGGTGGCTTCGTATATAAACGGTGTCCCGTCCGGTGTGCCGCCGAAATCCGGGGTGAAATTCAACGTAAAATCGTCGAATTTTCCGACCAGGAATATTCGACCGCGGCGTAAGTTTACGCCGTTGTTGAGGTTCGGGAACTGCGTCGAAGGGTATGGGCTCTGGAAATAGCCGCCCATATCGAACTGGAACTGCATGCCGATGGCGAACGATGCGCGGCCATCCGATGAGGCGATTGTCGGCCGCCCGTTCGGCATGGCGATCGTGACCCCGAGGGCCCCCGCAGCCGACGCAGGCTGCGACGCTACAGCCACGGGCGCCGCGGCAACCGCCGTCGCTTTGGCCGCGGCCTGGAGCGCCTGAGATTGGGCGATCGCGGCGTCCTGTTGCGCCTGCTGTGCCGATTGTCGAGCCTGAAGAGCCTCGTTCTTCGAGCGCTGAACCTCGCTTCGCGATTGGCGCAGCTGTTGTTTTGCCTCGCCGAGCTCGCCCTTGAGTTGCTGCAATTCGGTTTGAAGATTACGGATCTCGCGCTCGATTTGGTCGATTCGATCGCCCGGAGCCTGCTGTGCCCGGGCCGCCAATGGTATTGCGCCGGCGCACAGCGCAACCAAGACGCCGCGTTTGAGACCCCGCCCGCGATAGTCGATCCCCATATCCCCAGCCCCCCAGCATGAGGTCGGGAAAGACTATCAACCACAGGGCATAATGGCTAGCCGGTTTATAGCGCTGAAGTATTATTCTTTCGTGACAGCGGCCGACCGCCGCCGGGGGTAAGGTTGCGCCGACGCTTAGAGGCAATCGCCTCGGCGGCGGCGCCCGAATCGGACGTTCCGCCGCGGCTCGGCATTGCCGATTTTAGTCCTTTCTCTCAGAGCTGCTTTAAGAATTCGATCACCGCCTGTTGGTCATCGCGGCTCAACCCATGGAAGCGGTACATGACTTCGGCCGCATCGCTCCGGTTGGTGCTGCCATAGGCCGGGCAGATCACGTCCTCGGGCGACGAGCCGTAGTCGATATTGCTCGTCCCGCCCGGCGGCACCGGGCAACCGGCGCCCGGTGTGCGAGGCGTGTTCTTGTCGTCGGGTGGCGGCAGGTCGTGGAGCTCGATCGCGGCGAGGAGGGCGTCGTCCACGCTGCGCACCACCAGCGGCGCATTGGTCTGCCGGCGGTTCGTCGTCACCGTGCCGGCGGGCGTGCTGTTCACCGTCTCGTTGCTCAGATACACGCGGGCGTCGTGCAGAAACGGCGGGCCGATCCTGCCTATGCCCATCAACGGCGCGGTGCGGAATTCCGAACCCTCGGCCGAGGCCTTGGCGTTGGAGAACGTATCGTCGGCGAGATTGCGCGGTAGATCGAAGGTGTCGACGATGCGGAACCCCGCCACCCGAGGGATCACCAGCGGGTCGCGCGGCAGATTGCCGGGGGACTGCAAAAAGCGCTCGGCGGTGACGACCGGCATGTGGTGGATGAGCAGGTCCGAGAACAGCGGCGCCCATGCAAAGCTCAGATGCTCGGCTCCCACAGCGGCCGGCGACTGCCCGGTCATCTGGATCGGCGTATGGCAGCCGACGCAGTTCAGCTTGCGATCGGCCTTGTCGATCGCATGGTCGTCACGGCCGTCGCCGCCGGCTACCATCGGGCCGCCGATCGTGCGGTTGGCGAAGGCGACCAAATCGATGCCGAAGAGCTCCGCTCCGCGCTTGACCTTTGCCTCTTCGCTATCCGGCCGCCACGGCACCTTGGCCGCGTCCCAATCCGGCCGCCACGACACTTCGGTCGTTCCGCTATCCGGACCGCGCGACCACAGGTCATGGACCGAGCGGAGCACATCGAGCAGCGCGTCGCCGAACTCCGGCGGGGCGGTGTTGCGCAGCAGATTGCGGATGCTGAAGGCGGTCGAGGGGTGAACCTCCAGCGCGTTGAGCTTCACCTGCTGAGACGTCCCCGGCGGCAGATAGGGTTGACCGAGCGTCTGCGAGAGCGCCGCGTAGCACTCGGCCGGTTCCGGCGCCTCTGCGGTCCCACCGGGAAACAGCGTCGGAAAGTTGATCTCAGCCGGGTTGAACAAACTAGTAAACGACAACTCGCCCTGCTCGCCGCCGACGATGAACTGCAGCATTTCGACGCCGTTTGCGCGCAACCCGAAGCGCCCGATCCCGCCGACAAACCCGGTGTCGGTGCCGTTCGACAGCCCCGACGTATTTTTCGAGAAGTTGCGGGGAATCATATTGGCGACGCCCGCGATGCAACCGTTGCTGCCGCATCCGAAATCGGCAGCGAAATTGCCCAGCGACGAGGGGCCGTTTTCCTCCGCGGCGCTTGCGCCGATGTTGGCGGTTGGCACGGCCTCGATCAGCCCCCGGCCGATATAGGGGGGCCCGGCGCGCTCTCCGACGGCGCGGCGGAACTGGTTCGGGTTCGGTCCCGTCAGATTCGCGTCAAACGAGACGGGCGGCAGCGGTTTCGGGAAGCAGGCGTCGACCGCAGGCCGGTGATGCTGTACAAAGCCGCCGAACGGTTGCGATGTGAACGATGATGTTGTGCTCTTGTGAGCCGCACCGTCGAGTGGGTCGAACAGGCCGATGCTGTCGGGGGCCGTGTCCACCAGCGTCGAGCTGAAATCGCCAAAGGTCGTAAAGGCCGCGGTCTTGCCGGTATTGTTGAGGGCGTCGAGATTATCGGGTGCGACACCGCCTCCGGTTGCCTTGTCGAGCGAGGTGAACTCGAAATTGGTAGGTGTCGAGCGCGCCGCGCGCGTGACATTGGACACGCAAGTGGAGCCATCCTGGCATCCGGGGCCGAGGAGGCCGGGGCTGCGAACCGCTTCGGCGGCGTTCATGTGGCAGCCCATGCAGAACGGCTGGTTGTTGATCGGCCCCACCCCGTTCTCGTTGGGTGCACCGCCCTCGCCCGGAACGTGCGACGTCGTGAAGAAATTCAGTCCTTCCAGCAGCTGTTGCCGTTCGGCGGCGGTGGCGTCGGGGTAAACCAGCGCGCGCAGGTCCTGCAACTGCAGCGGAAGCGGTCCGACGACCCCGAAAGTGTTACGCCGAACACGCTGCGCTGGTTGAAATGTCGTCCCGGTCGGCGGGAGCGCGATGTCGAAGTTCCCTGAGCTGAAGACGTTCGCCGAGGAAGGCGTGCACAGCGCCGGGTTGGCGGTGCACCCCGTTTCCGTCTCCCGTTGAACCAGCGCCTGGTCATCCGGCGGATTGTTCGTGCCCAGTTCGGCCAACGCCGGAAACGTGAAGAGACCAATCGCCGCGAGGGCGGTAACCGCGACGCGAAATTTGCCCATACCCTCTCCTTGGACAGCTATCGACAGGCTGGTCGGCGACGCGCCACTCCACCCCAAGGCTCGATCGGAGCCTCAGAGCTGCTTTAGGAACTCGATCACCGCCTGCTGGTCATAGCGGCTCAGTCCATGGAACCGGTACATGACTTCGGCCGAGTCGCTCCGGTTCTTTTGCGAGGTGGTGCTGCCGTAGGCCGGGCAGATGACCTTTTTTGGCGACGGCCCGTAATCCACGTTGGTGTCGCTCCTTTTCGGCGGCACCGGACACCCTGCTCCGGGAATACGGGGCGTGTTCGCGTCGTCGGGAGCCGGCAGATCGTGAAGCTCGATGGCAGCAAGCAGCGCATCGTCCACGGTGCGCACGACCAGTGGCGCATTCGTCTCCCTACGGTTAGTCGTCACCGTGCCGGCGGGCGTTTTGTCCACGGTAGAGGCACTCAGATACACCCGGCCGTCGTGCAGGAATGGCGGCCCGATCCTGCCGAGCCCCATCAGCGGCGGGGTGCGGAAGTCTGTACCGCCGGCCGTAGCCTTCTGGTTCGTGAATGTATCGTCGGCGAGATTACGCGGCAGATCGAAGGTATCGAAGACCCTCGGGAAGCCGGAGGTCGACAGCCGAGCGACGACCAGCGGATCGCGCGGCAAGGTAGGCAGCCCAGGTTTTGTTTGCAGATCGCGTTCGGCACTGACGACCGGCATTTTGTGGAGAAGCAGGTCCGAGAAAATGGGGGCCCAGCCGAAGCTGATAGCCTTCCCGCCATCGGGGTCCGTGACATCCACGTCCGCCGGGGACTGGCCCGTTCGTTGAATGGGGGTGTGGCAGCCAACGCAGTTCAGCTTGCGATCGGCTTGATTGATGGCGTTGACATCGCGGCCATCGCCGGTGGCGGTCATGCCGCTGCCGACTGTTCGGTTGGCGAACGCCACCAAATCGATGCCGAAAAGCTGCGCTCCCCGCTGGACCTTTGCTTCCTCGCT
>DATKHX010000175.1:0-12080 GCA_035510075.1 Allostellaceae bacterium | reverse complement strand
TCGGGGTCGCCCGCCGCCTGGGCGCGGCCGATCGCCTCGGCCAGGGTCGCGGCCCATTCGGGCCAGGTGAAAAGCCCGCGGCCGTGCAACGCCACCGCCATCGCAAAGGCCTGCGCCTCCCATGGTGCCTTGAACACCGGGCCGTCGCGGTCGCGAGGCAGGCCGGGGATTTGGGCGGCGACCTGCTCGGCGGCGCTCATGCCGGGTCGAGATAGGGCTCGAACGCCTCGATCGACACCCTGACCGCGGGGTCGGCGTCATCGCCCCACAATTCGCGGGCTGAAAAGACCACCGTGTAGAGCCATTGCGGGTTGTCCCCGGCGCCGCGTGCCGAGGTGTCGGGAAAGACGTGGCAGCCGCGCACCGCCTCGATCGTGCCGGTCTTGCCGCGGGCGTAGCGCGGCAGGCGGGTGTGGGTCGCGGGGTTGAGGTTTTTGGCGCGGACCCGGTCGCCCTGCCCGAAGCGCGCCGTTTGATTGGTCGGGCGGGCGAACTCGCCGCGGGTCAGGGTCTTTGCGACATCGGCTGGGGTCAGGGTGCGCGGCAGCGCCGCGCCCTGGCGCGCCGAGCGGCCGGCGGCGATCTCGTCCTCGGCGACGAGGCCGCGCCGCACGAGCCGGCTTTCGAGGCCGAGAAACCAGCGCCGGTAATAGGACGAGCCGAGATAATCGAGCGGCGCCAAGGCTTCGAGCGCGGCGCGGCCGGCGTCGATCGTCCACAGCCCGGTAAACCCCATCGCCCGCTGCAGCGCGAAGACGCGGGCCTCCCAGCGCTCATGGAACGGCGGCTCGTCGGGCTCGGCTTCGACCCGGCCAAAGCCGTGCATCCCGCCCATGTCGTGCACCGAGTTTGTCATGCCGGCGCCGTCTCGTGCGGTGCGGCGGCAAGCCCGGTCCCGATCATGCTGTCGCGGGTGACGAGGACGGCCAGCTGCTCCTCGCTCCACCCCTCGGTGCCTCGGGGCCGCATCGGCACGACGATGAACCGGGTCTCGGCGGTCGAATCCCAGACGCGGATCTCGGTCCCGGCCGGCAGGCTCACCCCGAAATCGGCGAGGACGCCCTTCGGGTCGATGACCGCGCGCGAGCGGTAGGGGGCGGATTTGTACCAGGTGGGCGGCAGCCCCAGCACCTCCCACGGATAGCACGAGCACAGGGTGCAGACGACGAGGTTGTGGGTCTGTGGGGTGTTTTCGACCGCGATCAGATGGCTGCCGACCGGGCTCGCATGGCCGAGCGAATTCGCCGCTGCGGTCGCGTCCGCGAGGAGCCGGCGCTTAAAATCGGGGTCGGTCCAGGCGCGGGCCACGAGCCGCGCGCCGTTGCGCGGGCCGATCTTGGTCTCGAACGCCTCGACGATCTGGTCGAGCGCGGCGGGATCGACATAGCCCTTCTCGACGAGGATGGTTTCGAGCGCGCGCACCCGCGCGTCCATCTCGGACAATTCCGAGCCCGCCGCGTGGTCATGGGGATGGGCATGGTCGTCGGGCATTTCCGCTCTCCTCTGTCCTCCTCGCTATGCCAACGAGAGCATAGCACACGGCGGTTTGCGGCCGCGCGCCTCTCGAACCGACCGGCCGAAGCGATGCCCGCCACAAGGCCGGGCAAGACGATTTGGCTGAGGCTGAGACTGAGTCGTCTGAATGCATCTGGGCGCTAGTCCTCGCTCAGCCCTTCCTGCGGGTCGCCGCCCAACTCGCGGATCAGCGCTTTTATGTCTTCGGTCGCGGCGGCGAGCCGGGGCCGGTCGGTTCCGCGCAACACCAAGGTCACGCCGAAATCGCCGCGCCGAAAATACGGATAGGAGCCGATTTCGACATCGGGCCAGCGGTCCTGCAAAGCCGACAAATCGTTGGCCAGGGTGCCTTCGCCGAGACGGCAGCTGACGCTGCGGCTCAGCACCTTGTCGCCGCCGGCCAGCCGGTATTTCAACTGCTCGAAAATGCCCTGCATGATGTTCGGCACTCCCGGCAGGACAAAGACATTGCCGATCTGAAACCCCGGCGCGCGCGAGATCGGGTTCGGCAGCAGCACCGCCCCTTCGGGCACCATCGCCATGCGCAGCCGCGCCTGGTTGAGCTGGCCCGGCGGGTAATGGGTTTCGAGCAGGCGTTTCGCGTCCGGGTGCAAAATCAATGGCACGCCGAAAGCGTCGGCCATGCATTGGGCGGTGATGTCGTCATGGGTGGGGCCGATCCCGCCGGTGGTGAACACGTGGTCGAAGCGCCGCCGCACATCGTTGACGGTGGCGATGACGACGTCCGCGACATCGGGGATGACGCGCGCTTCGCGCAAGCGGATGCCGGCTTCGTTGAGCCCGCGGGCAAGAAAGCCGAGATTCTCGTCTTGGGTTCGGCCGGACAGGATTTCGTTGCCGATGATCAGCACGCAGGCGGTGACGATGCGCGGCGCGGCGGCGGGTGCCCTCGGCTGGGGATTGCTGTCGGTCATCGGCCTCTCGTTCTCGTCGGCTGCTGGCGAGGGTCCCTTCATAGGCAAATGCGTCTGCCGGCACAATCGCGCGCGGCGCGACGCGGTTGCCGCACAGCCCACGAGCGCTTACGTTTCGACCATTACTACCGAGGGCGCGGCGCGGCCGCTGACTGATGATGCGAAGCATACCTGGATTACAGCGTGACCCGGTGACGGGCCTTCCGCCCGGTGAGACCCGCGACGGCCGGATCAAGATCCACGGGCCGGAGGACTTCGAGGGAATGCGGCGGGCCGGGCTGCTCGCGGCGCAGACCCTCGATTTCGTTACGCCCCATATTCGCCCGGGGGTCGCCACCGGCGAGCTCGACCGGCTGTGCCACGAATTCATCCTCGACCATGATGCGATCTCGGCGCCGCTCAATTACCGCGGCTTTCCGAAATCGATCTGCACCTCGATCAACCATGTCGTCTGTCACGGCATCCCCGGCGACCGGCGGCTGATGGAAGGCGACATCCTCAACATCGACGTAACCCCGATCTTGGGCGGTTGGCACGGCGACACCAGCCGAATGTTCTTTGTCGGCGATCGCATCCCGGTCAAGGCGCGCCGCCTCGTCGACGTGACCTACGAGGCGATGATTCGCGGCATCGCCGTCGTGCGCCCGGGTGTGCGCATCGGCGCCATCGGCGATGCGATCCAGCGCTACGCCGAGGGCCATCGCTTTTCCGTCGTGCGCGACTTCTGCGGCCATGGCGTCGGACGCATCTTTCACGACGCGCCGTCGATCTTGCACTACGGCCGTCCCGACGACGGGCCGGTCATGCGCGAGGGCATGTTCTTCACCGTCGAACCGATGATCAATGCCGGCCGCTGGGAGGTGAAAATCCTCAGCGACGGCTGGACGGCGGTGACCAAGGACCGCTCGCTTTCGGCGCAGTTCGAGCACACGGTCGGCGTCACCGCGACCGGGTACGAAATTTTCACGGTCTCGCCCGCCGGCCTGCACCGGCCGCCTTACGCGCCCGCATCCGAGGCAGAACCGCGCACCGTAGACGCACATCCGGCATAGGCGCCGCGGCTTACTTCGAGCGTGTGGTCCCGGGACCGGCCGCGCTGGCGCGGCTGCGGGTTTAGCCGTACAAGCCCTCCGCCGCTCGTTGCCGTCCGGTGGTCGCCCATGCTTGCTCGCGCTTTGGTGTTCTGCTGTCTGACCCTCTCAGCCGCCGGCGCGGCGATGGCGCAGGCTGTGCCGTCGTCGGCGGTTCCGCCTGCGGCCGGGTCGGAGCCGCCGTCGCCGACCCCAGCACCGCAATCCTCCGAGCAGCAGCAGCCGGGCCGGGTGTTTTGCGAGCAGAACGTCGCGTACCGGTTGGCCGACCCCTCCTCCGTCGCCGAGCAGTACCGGCGCTTTGTCGGGATTTGGAGCGACGCGGCATGGGATGCGCGGTCCTGCGCCGCGCTCGTCGTGCAGGACGTCAAGCCCGACGGCAGCGCGTCGATCATCTATGTCTACGGCCCGGAGGGGTCGGACGCGCAGGCGACCGGAGCGGTGCTGCACGGCACCGGCGTGATCCGCGGTGGCGAGCTGCGCTTTCAGAACTCCGACGGCAGTCAGTACGCGTTCCGCCCCGGCCTCGTGGACATGATCGGACACTGGGTCAACACCAAGGGCGAGAGCTTCCAGGCGACGTTCAAGCAAACGCCATAGTGGCATCGGTATCGTGAGTTGACGGCGTCGGCCGGCGTGACCAGATTTGGCCAGTGCCGGTGGCGGTTGCCGGCCGGAGCGGTTGCCGCCACGGGCGAGGCGCCGCAGCCGGCGGTGAATCGTTCTCGGTGAACCTCGTCATTTTGCCATGCTTCGAACTAACGTCCGAACCATCGCCCGATCGCCGATAAACGAGCTGAACGAGCGCAGCCGCGAAATTTTTCGCCTGATCGTCGACGGCTACGTCGCCACCGGCGAGCCGATCGGTTCGCGCACCGTCTCGCGCCTCCTGGTGCAGAACCTGTCGCCGGCAACGATCCGCAACGTCATGGCCGACCTCGAGGAAGCAGGCCTGCTCTACGCCCCGCACACCTCGGCCGGCAGAATGCCCACCGAGGCCGGGCTGCGGCTGTTCGTCGATGGGTTGCTCGAAGTCGGCAGCCTCGCCGAGGACGAGCGCCGCAGCATCGAGAGCACGTGCGCCGCGCGCGGCATGAGCCTGCCGCAGGCGCTCGAAGAGGCGATCAGCGCGCTCTCCGGATTGTCGCATTGCGCCGGTGTGGTGGTGGCGCCAAAGCAGGATCGGCCGCTCAAGCATTTGGAATTTGTTCATCTCGGGCCCGGCCGCGCGCTGGTCGTGCTCGTCACCGAGGACGGGCTGGTCGAGAACCGGGTCATCGAGGTGCCGCTCGGCCTGCCGCCCTCATCCTTGGTCTCGGCCGGCAATTACCTGAACGCCCGGCTGATCGGGCGCACGATCGAGGAAGCGCGCGACGAGGTCCAGCGCGAGATCGACTCGCACCAGGCGCAGCTCGACGCGTTGACCTCGAAGTTGGTCGCCGCCGGGCTCGCGAGCTGGGCCGGCGATGCCGCCGGCAGCGCGCTGATCGTTCGCGGCCAGGCGAACCTGCTCGACGACGTTACCGCGCTCGCCGACCTTGAAAGGCTGCGCACGCTTTTCGAAATGCTCGAAACGCGCGAGACGATGCTGCGTCTGCTCGATGCCAGCAAGCAGGGCGAGGGCGTGCAAATCTTTATCGGCGCCGAGAACCGGCTGTTCGGGGTGGCCGGTTGCGCGATGTTGATTGCCCCCTACCAGAACAGCCGGGAACAGGTCGTCGGCGCGATCGGGGTCATTGGCCCCACGCGGATCAACTACGCCCGGATCATCCCGATGGTGGATTACACGGCCAAGGTGATCGGGCGCCTCATCGGATAGGACGAATGATCGACATCGGAGACGAACGCGAGCCAGCGGCAGCCGGCCGAGCCGAAGCAGCCACCGCCAACAACAATGTCGAGGACGGCGCCGGAGCCTCGCCCGAGGAGCGGGTCATCGCGCTCCAAGCCGAGCTTGCGGACCACAAGGAGCGGCTGCTGCGGGCGCTCGCCGAAACCGAGAACACCCGCCGCCGCGCGCAGCGCGAACGCGAGGACGCCTCGAAATATGCGATCACCGGCTTCGCCAAGGATCTGATCTCGGCCGCGGACAATCTTCGCCGCGCGCTCGACAGCCTGCCCGAGGCAGAGATCAGGGACGAGCGCACCCGCAGCCTGCTCGCCGGGGTGGCGGCGACCGAGCGCGAGCTCTTGAGCGTATTCGAGCGCCACGGTATCCGCCGCATCGACCCGCGCGGCGAACGCTTCGACCACAATTTCCACCAGGCGATCTTCGAGGCCGAGCGCGCCGACCAGCCGACCGGCACGATCGTCGAGGTTCTGCAGCCGGGTTATGTCTTGCACGATCGGCTGCTGCGCCCCGCCATGGTCGGCGTTTCGAAGCAGCCGGCGAACCTCGCCGAGCCGCGCGCGAGCCCGGCCGAGCCGTTGTAGCGCCATGAGCGCTAACATATATAACCCTGCAAAGTCAGGGGATGACTGACGAACCACTTCCCGGGGGATCGGGACGGTGCTTCCCCGGGCCGCCCGGTCCTGCTTTTGAAATGAGGTGTCTATGAGCAAGGTCATCGGTATCGATCTCGGCACGACCAATTCTTGCGTTGCCGTCATGGAAGGCAAGAGTGCCAAGGTGATCGAAAATAGCGAGGGAATGCGCACCACGCCATCGATGGTCGCGTTCACCGATTCGGGCGAACGTCTCGTCGGCCAGGCTGCGAAACGCCAGGCGGTGACCAATCCCGAGAACACGTTTTTCGCGATCAAGCGGCTGATCGGGCGGCGCTTTACGGATCCGATGGTCAAAAAAGACGTCGATCTCGTGCCGTACAAGATCATCTCGGGCGACAATGGTGACGCCTGGGTCGAAAGCCGCGGCAAGAAATACGCGCCCTCGCAGATCAGCGCCTTCATCCTGCAAAAGATGAAGGAAACCGCCGAGGCCTATCTCGGCGAAACGGTGACCGAGGCGGTCATCACCGTCCCTGCTTATTTCAACGATTCGCAGCGCCAGGCGACCAAGGATGCCGGCAAAATCGCCGGCCTCGAAGTGCTGCGCATCATCAACGAGCCGACGGCGGCGGCCCTCGCCTACGGCATGGAGCGCAAGGGCAGCGGGACGATTGCGGTCTATGATCTCGGTGGCGGCACCTTCGACATATCGGTGCTCGAGATCGGCGACGGCGTGTTCGAAGTCAAATCGACCAACGGCGACACGTTTCTCGGCGGCGAGGACTTCGACAAGAACATCATCGACTATCTCGCCGATGAGTTCAAAAAAGAGCAAGGCATTGATCTGCGCAACGACCGGCTCGCGCTCCAGCGGCTGAAGGAAGCGGCGGAGAAGGCGAAGATCGAGCTGTCGTCGTCGATGCAAACCGACGTCAACCTCCCGTTCATCACGGCGGACCAGCACGGCCCCAAGCATCTGAATATCAAATTGTCGCGGTCGAAGCTTGAAGCGCTGGTCGAAGATCTGATCCAGCGGACGATCGGGCCGTGCCGCAATGCATTGAAGGATGCCGGGCTCAAGGCTTCCGAGATCGACGAGGTTATCCTCGTCGGCGGCATGACGCGCATGCCCAAGGTTGTCGAGACCGTCAAGCAGGTCTTCGGCAAGGAGCCCAATCGTGGCGTCAACCCAGACGAGGTCGTGGCGATCGGTGCTGCGATCCAGGCGGGGGTGTTGAAGGGCGAGGTCAAGGACGTCCTGCTGCTCGACGTGACCCCGCTGTCGCTCGGCATCGAAACCTTGGGCGGCGTCTTCACCCGCCTCATCGACCGCAACACGACGATCCCGACCAAGAAGAGCCAGACCTTCTCGACCGCCGAGGACAACCAGACCGCGGTGACGATCCGCGTCTTCCAAGGCGAGCGCGAGATGGCGGCCGATAACAAATTGCTCGGCCAGTTCGATCTCGTCGGTATTCCGTCAGCGCCGCGCGGCATGCCGCAAGTCGAGGTGACGTTCGACATCGACGCCAACGGCATCGTCCAAGTCTCGGCCAAGGACAAGGCCAGCGGCAAGGAGCAGCAGATCCGCATCCAAGCCTCGGGCGGCCTGTCCGAGGCGGATATCGAGAAGATGGTCAAGGATGCCGAGGCTCATGCCGGCGAGGACAAGCGCCGCCGCGAACTGGTCGAGGCCAAGAACAACGCCGACGCGCTGATTCACACGACCGAGCGGACCTTGCGGGAAAACAGCGAAAAAGTTCCGCAGGGCGACCGCGAGGCCGTCGAGCAGGCGGTCCAGGCGCTAAAGCAGACGCTCGACAGCGAGAACGCCGAAGAGATCAAGTCCAAGACCGAGGCATTGGCCCAGGTCTCGATGAAGATCGGCGAGGCCTTGTACAAAGCCGAGCAGGCGGCGCAGGCGGGAGCCGGCGGCCCTGGTGCGGGCGGTGGAGCGCATGACGGCGGTGGCGGCGGTGGCAGCGACAAGGTCGTTGACGCCGATTTCGAGGAGGTCGACGATCAGAAGAAGCGCGGCTCGGCGTAACCAGCGCCGCGGCGCAATTTCGATCGGATGCGGGCACCCCGGCAGCCCTTCGCCGGGGTGATCCGCGGCGGCCAACCCTTCTAGCGAACCCCCGTCGAGCATGGCAAAGCAAGATTATTACGAGGTCCTCGGCGTCTCCCGGTCCGCCAGCGCCGACGATCTTAAAAAGGCCTATCGCAAGCTCGCGATGCAATATCACCCCGACCGCAATGCGGGTGAAAAGAACGCCGAGCAGAAATTCAAGGACATCAGCGAAGCCTACGACGTCCTGAAGGACGACCAAAAGCGCGCGGCCTATGATCGGTTCGGCCATGCCGCGTTCGAGCAGGGCGGTGGGCGCCCAGGCGATTTCGGATTTACCGGCGGATTTGCCGACATCTTCGACGAGATGTTTGGCGAGTTCATGAACAACGGCAGGCGCGGCCAGGCTGGCCCGAGCCGCGGCAGCGATCTGCGCTACAACCTCGAGATCACGCTCGAGGAGAGTTTCCGCGGCAAGCAGACGACGATTCGCGTCCCCAACCTCGTCGCCTGCGAGCAATGCCGCGGCAGCGGCGCGGAGGCGGGCTCGAAGCCGATTTCGTGTCCGACCTGCCATGGCCGCGGCCGCGTGCGGGCCCAGCAAGGGTTTTTTACGATCGAGCGGACGTGTGCGGCTTGTCAGGGCGCCGGCCGGGTCATCGAAAAGCCGTGCCGCTCCTGCGCCGGCCAAGGCCGGGTGCGGCGCGAAAAGACGCTGTCGGTCAATATTCCGTCCGGGGTCGAGGACGGCGTCCGCATCCGCCTCGCCGGCGAGGGCGAGGTCGGGGTGCGCGGCGCCGCGGCCGGCGACCTCTACATTTTTGTCACGGTGGCACCGCATCCGATCTTTCAGCGCGACGGCGCCAACGTCCATTGCCGGGTGCCGATCTCGATCGCCACGGCCGCACTCGGCGGCGCGATCGAGGTTCCGACCGTCGAGGGCACCCGGACCAAGGTCAACGTGCCGGCCGGCACCCAATCGGGCCACCAATTCCGGCTCCGCGGCAAAGGAATGACGGTGCTGCGCTCGTCCTTGCGCGGCGACATGTTCATCGAGGCGGTGCTCGAAACCCCGGTCAACCTGACAAAGCGTCAGCAGGAATTGCTGCGTGAGTTCGAAAGGGAAGGCGAAGGCGCCCAGACCCACCCGGAAAGCGAAGGCTTCTTCGCCCGCGTCAAGGAATTCTTCGAAGATTTACGCGAATAGCGTTCCGCGTCGGCTTTAATTGAGTCGGTCCGTGTGCAAGAGGAATTATTGTTATCTCCTTTTAATTTAACCACGCTTTGCCCGGACTTGATCCGGGCATCCACGTATTTGCTGCTTAGGAGTTGACGCGGGACGTATCGGCGGGTTTACGCTTTTTCCAAAGGCGTATAAGGCTGTCGAGCACGTTTCTCACTGCGCTGCTGCGACGGGCTCGCGTTGCGATACCGGTGCCGCAGCCCGATTCCCCTTCGCCAGGACCGCCTCCAACGTCGTACGGATTTCGGCGAGCTTTGCCGGATGCTCGACTTTGTGGCCGAACAGGTTTTTGACATAGAAAACGTCGACGACCTTTTCGCCGTAGGTCGAAATCTTGGCGCTCGACACCTGCAGGTTGAGGCGGGTCAGCTCGCGCGTCAGCTCGAACAACAGGCCCGGGCGGTCGCGGCCGTTGACCTCGATCACCGTGTGCAAGGCACTCGCCCGGTTGTCGACCAGCACGCGGGGCGCCACCGTAAACACTTGCGTGCGGCTCGGAAAGGCGGGCGGGCGGGCGAGTTCGCGATGCGGCTTCAGATCGCCGGTCAGCACATTTTCGAAGACGACCGCGAGCCGCGCGAGCTTGTCGGGGCGGTCGAAGGCCTTGCCCGACAAGTCCTGCACCCAAAAGGTGTCGAACGCCATGCCGTTCGACATCGTCATGATCCGGGCGTCGACGATGTTGGCGCCGCTGACCGCGAGCGCCCCGGCGATGCGCGAGAACAGACCCGGATGGTCGGCCGTGTAGAGGGTGATCTCGGTCACCGCACGCTGCGCGTCGACGCGCTTTTCGACGACCAGCGGCGCCCCGCTCGCCTCCGCCTCGCGCATCAGCCGCGCGTGGCGGGCGTGCGTATCGGCGTCGAAGGAAAGCCAATAGAACGGATAGCCGGCCTTGACGAAAGCAGCGAACTCGGCCTCGCTGAAATCGGGCAGCTTGTCGCGCACCGCGGCCTGGGCGGCGGCGACCCGCGAATCTTCCGGTTCGACGGTCAGCCCGCCCGACATGACCTCGACGGCACGATGGTAAAGGTCGCGCAGCAGCGCCGCCTTCCAGCCATTCCACACCTGCGGGCCGACCGCGCGAATGTCGGCGCTGGTCAGGATCAGCAGCAGCTTCAACCGCTCCGGCGACTGCACGTGCCCGACAAAGTCGGCGACGGTCTGCGGGTCGCCGATGTCGCGTTTGAACGCGGTGCCGCTCATCAGCAGGTGCCAACGCACCAGCCAGCCTACGGTCTCGGTTTCCTCGCCGGTGAGGCCCAGCCGCGGGCCGAGCTTTTGCGCCACGCGCTCGCCCAGGACCGAGTGATCGCCGCCACGCCCCTTGGCGATGTCGTGCAGCAGCACGGCGAGATAGAGCGCGCGGCGCGACACGATCGTGCCGGCAAGCGCCGTCGACAGCGGCGTCTCGTCCTTCAGCTGCCCGCTTTCGATTTTGTGCAGGATGCCGATCGCGAACAGCGTGTGCTCGTCGACCGTGTAGTGGTGATACATGTCGTACTGCATCTGCCCGACGACACGCCCGAAATCGGGGATGAAACGGCCGAATACGCCGGCCTCGTTCATGCGGCGGAGTGCGGTTTCCGGATCCTTCCGCGAGGTCAGGATTTCGAGGAACAGCCGGTTCGCCTCGGGGTTTTCACGAAGCTTCGCACCGATCAGCCTCAGCGACTGGCCGGCCCGGCGCAGCGCGCGCGGGTGGATGTCGAGCTCGGTGCGCTGCGCCACATGGAACAAGCGGATCAGGTTCACCGGGTCTTTTTCAAAAAAATCCTCAACCGGGATCGTCAGCCGCTCGCCGTCGAGCACAAAGCCGTCGAGGTGACGCCGGCCGATGCCCCAGCGCACCCAGGGAAGGCGGCGCCTGCGCTGTTGATCGGCTTCGAGGATCGCGCAGAAGATGCGAGTCAGATCGCCGACGTCCTTGGCGACCAAAAAGTAATGCTTCATGAAGCGCTCGACCCCACGGCTGCCCGCGTGGTCGGTGTAGCCCATGCGACGCCCGATCTCGGTCTGCAGGTCGAAAGTCAGCAGTTCCTCGGCGCGGCCCGCGAGGTAGTGAAGATGGCAGCGCACGGTCCACAAAAAATTCTCGGCGCGCACAAAACGCTGCGATTCCTCGGCCGACAGCACCCCCAAATCGACGAGCTTGGCGACATCGTCGATGCGGTAGATGTATTTGGCCAGCCAGAACAGGGTATGCAGATCCCTGAGCCCGCCCTTGCCTTCCTTGACGTTGGGCTCGAGCTTGTAGCGGCTGTCGCCGACCCGGCGATGGCGTGCATCGCGCTCGGCGAGCTTGGCCTCGACGAATTGCGCCGCGGTCCCGCGCACCACTTCGGCGTCGAAGCGCTTTTTGAGCTCGCGAAACAGCTCCTCGTCGCCCCACAGATAACGCGCTTCGAGCACGCTGGTGCGGATCGTCAAATCCGACTTGGCCTGGCGCAGGCAATCATCGACCGAACGCGTCGACTGGCCGATCTTGAGGCCGAGGTCCCACAACAAATACAGCAAAGATTCGACGACCTGCTCGGTGTGGGGCGTCCGCTTGTAGGGCAGCAGAAACAGCAGGTCGACATCGGAATAAGGCGCCAGCTCGCCGCGGCCGTAGCCGCCGACCGCGACCAAAGCCAGGCGTTCGCCCGCGGTCGGGTTGGGAAGCGGATAGATTTCGGTCGTCACCACGTCGAACGCCGCGCGGATCAGCTGGTCCACTAAAAAACACTGCTCGCGCATGACCGCGGCGCCGTCGCCGCTTTCGTCAAAGCGGCGCCGGA
>DATKHX010000174.1:0-3783 GCA_035510075.1 Allostellaceae bacterium | reverse complement strand
TGGTGGGCTATTCGACCCAGGAGCAGCTCGAGCACGCCGCCGCCGCGGCAAACAAGGGGCCGTTGCCTCCGGCTGCCCTCGACCGGCTGGCGGCGTTGCAAAACAGTTTCGTCGGCGAGGCGCGCTGAGAATCGCTGAGGTAGCGCCTCTCACCACGCCCTCTTTCCGCAAGCGGGGCGAGGGAGAGAGGCGTGGCCGAGGAACCCTTCACCGCTGCCGTCGTTTCCTGAGGGCTTGGCCAGGTCAGGAGAACAGATGAGCGGTCTCGAGCAGCGGCTGGCGGCAATTGGCCATCGCGCTAAAAGACAACCCGCCGACTGCTGGCGGGTCGAGCGTATCGGGCCATCCAGAGGTCTCCCAGTCGGCCGCCGCCCCGCGCCGGTACGCGGCCGCGCCCTCTCGCGGTGGCTCGACCGATTGCGCGACAGCGACCGGCGGCAAACCACGGCCTATCGGATCGCTCTCGGCTCCGAGCTCAAATAGGCGTTACCGCCGGCTCCAAACGCCGGCAACGGTCGGGAGCCAGCAATTCGCGGCGGCGCAATCCGGCGAGCACCCGGCTGAAATGCCCGGCGGCCGAGCGGCCGAGGCCTTCGAGCCAGTTTTGGTCGAGAAACGAAGCGAGCGCCGGCTGCCCGAGCCGCGCCTCCCACAGGATGCCGAGCGACGAGGCCGCCGCCTCATCCTCCTCGCGCGCCAGCGGCGGCAGTACCGCAGCGCACTCAGCCGCATCGCGGTCGAGCGTATCGGGGCCGGGCCCGAGACCGAAATCGATCAGCCGGCGGCGCTCAAGCGGGGCCAGCACGAAATGGGCAATTTCGTGCAGGATGACGTAAGCCTCGGTGGCACCGTTCAGCGCCGCCCCGTCCCAGTTGAAGGCGCAAGGGGTCCCAGGCGGGTGCACCGCCATGCCGCAGTGGCGAGCGAACCCTAACGCCGCGAGCCGGTGCCGCTCCGCTTCCTCTCCCATGGCCCGATCGGTCGAAGTCGCCCGGATTTCCGCGAACGCTACGCGTGCGTGCGGCTCGACAAGCTCCGCGGCAAACCGATCGAGCGCGTCGCCGAGCCTGTCAAGGGGAATGGGGGTCAGGATCATCCTATTTCGACATTTTCTGCCAGATCAGGTCATAGCTACAAGACCAATTAAGCCGGCGCGCTCGGATCCTACCGTTCTCCTCGATCTGGCCGTGGGTCGGCAATTCGGCGGGGGGGGGGAAGGCGCCAGCTGCTCTACCCGAAGGTCGGAGGGTGGCCAACCGCGTAGACAGTTCGCCGTGCGGCCCAACTGTTCCTACCTGCTCGTTGAATTGTACGCGGCCGTTCGTGATCGTTAGCGCCGTGCGCGGCGCCAGGTGCGGGCAGCGACCCAAGTGCTCGGTCCGCATTGTCGTGTAGGTTTCGTTGACCTTCGCCGAGGAGATAAATGCGTAGGTGCCGTCATATTTGGTAACGGGCGCCTGAGCCGGCGGCGTTTGCGCGAGCGCTACAGCCGAGAAGCCAAAAAACAAGACGGTGCTTAACCTCCCAAAGTGTTGTTGCATGTGCCTCGCTCCACTTTGCAGGTTTTCGTCGACACGCAAAATCATCCCGAATGGTGCGGCCCGCATCCGCTTTCGTCATGCCCGGACTTGATCCGGTATCCAGGGGAACGGTCGGCCTCCGGCTTGCGGCCGTGGATGGCCGGGTCAAGCCCGCCATGACGAACTCAAACCCCGCCATCGGTGCGTCTGCCTCGGCGGTCGGCAGTCGCCGATGCGTAGGGATGTATGCTACCCGTTGTAAATCTTCACCATTTCGCCGTGCGCCCATTTGACCGAGTCTTCAGGCGCCATGCCCTGGACGGCCTTCGTATACATGTCGACGATGATGAATTTGGAGATCGCCTCGGCCGCCGCCCGGCCGGCCGGCCCGGCATAGCCGGCAAAGCGGCCGCTGAGTGCCGCGGTGCGGTACGGCGCCATCACCGGGTCGATCTTCCACACCGGGTCTTGCTCCCACACCTTGGTGCTGCCGACAGAGAAGCCCTGCTGCGAGGTGAACCACTGCCCATAGATGTCCTTCGATTGGAACCAGCGCAGAAAATCCTTCGCCGCCTTCTGGTTCGGCGTATAGGCCGGAACGATGTTCGAGAACGGCACGTGATAGCTGAACTGGCCGCCCGGACCCTTGGGCAGAGGCGCGTGAAACATGTCCTTGTATATCGGCGTGCCCTGCTCGCTCAGGTAAGTGTCGGGCTTGCTCCTCGCTAAAAGGTAGATCGACGCGCCGTTGCTGGTCGAGCTGATCGTGTTCGAAAGAAAGGCGCGGTTGTTGCCGGCGTCGTCCCAGGAGAGCCCGCCGGCGTCGAAGCACTCTTTCCAGAACGCAACCGCGAATTTGACCGACTCGATCGTTTCCTTGCTGTTCAACGCAACGGTTTTGCCGTCGGCCTCGACTTCCTTGCCGCCCCACGACCACAAATACGGATACCAAAACGCCGGCCCGTCGCCAAAGGCGTGGGCAAGAGTTTGCCCGTAGGGCCGGTCCTTGGCTTTGAGCTGCTTGCCGACGGTGCGGTATTCGTCCCAGGTCTGCGGAAATTTGTCTGGGCCGGAGCCGGCGTCCTTGAACCACGAGGTGCGATTGGCGAACAGCACGCCAAGGATCGTGTAAGGCACGGCAATCCACTTTTTGCCGTCATTGGCGACCGCGTGCGCGGTTTCGTAATAACCGCCCTGCGCCTTGCCGATCTCCTCGGCCACGTCGCTGACATCGACGACGCTGTCGGCATAGAGCTGCGACCAGTTGTTGACCGCCATCAGAATGTCGGGGCCGGTTTTCGACTGGATCGCCGAGCTGATGCGCGCCTGGACGCCGTCGCCGTTGATGGTCTCGACCTGGAGCTTGATGCCAAGGTCCTTCTGCGCTTCATCGGCGATCTTCCCGCGCAACAGCTTGTCCGACACCGGCACGAAATCCACGAATTTCAGCCAATGCAACGTCGTGCCCTGCGCGAAAGCCGGCGCGCGGCCGGAGGCGAGGATCGCGGCAAGACCGCCGCTGCCCACTGCGACACCGGCGCCGAACAGCTGCAGCAAACGACGGCGATGAATGTACTGGATCATCATTCCTCCCTATCCGAATTCTATTTCGAGGCTTTCTGCCAGATCAAATCATAACTGCAATCGTAATTCGCCCAGCGTGCACGGGCCGCGCCGTTTTCGTCTATCCTGCCAACGGCGATTATCTCCCAACCGGCTATAAACCCGCCGTGGCCCACGGGCGCCGGAGACATGTTTCGCGTTATAAACTCACCCCGCGATGCAACCGTTCCTTGTTGTAGGTTAAACCGCGCGTGGCCGTTCTCAATGGTCAGCGAGGTTCGCGGCGACAGGTTCCCGCATTGTTTCAGCCGCCCTGAACGGTCTGTGTAAGTTTCATTCACTTTCGTCGCAGAGACGAACGCGTAGGTGCCGTCATATTTGGTGACGGATGTCGGCGCCGCTGGGGTTTGTGCATTCGCGGTGGCAAGTGAACCGAAAAATCCGATGATCCACAACCACCCTACGGCCCTTTGCATGTGCCGATCCCTCCTAATTCACGGACGCTTGGTTCTCCTAAGTTACGCGCGGCTCGCCTGGCGCCTATCGAATTGGGATAGGTGGCGCTCGGAACACTGTCAGCTGCATTGATACTTTTACTACTTTTGCCAGACGAAATCGTAGCTGCAGGAATTGCTGGTCTGGCGGACGCGGGCCGTGCCGGTGCTGTCGATCTGGCCGTTGACGCTCAGATTGAGCGGCT
>DATKHX010000173.1:0-5935 GCA_035510075.1 Allostellaceae bacterium | reverse complement strand
GTTTATGCCGTGAACCCGCGTTATGACGAAATCATGGGGGTGAAGTCCTATCCCACTGTGACGGATCTGCCGGAGGCCCCCGATGTGGTGGCCGTCGTGGTGCCCTGGGACCAGGTGCTCGATGTCCTGGAGGAGAGCCACCGCAAGGGGGCGGGATCGGCGATCGTGATCTCGGCGGGCTTTGCCGAGCGCGGTGTCGACGACCGGCGTGACTTGCAGGGGGAATTGGGTGCCTTTGCCAGCGCCTCGGGCATGCGCATCAGCGGCCCCAATTGCCTCGGGCTCGCGAATGTCAAGCACGACATCTGGGCCACCGCTTCCTCGCGCGGGGCGGAGGGTCTGACGGGGCCGATTGGCCTCGTATGTCAAAGCGGTGCTACGGCGTTCGGGCCGTTCCTAGTGCGGGCGGTCGAGAACGGCATCGGCTTCAGCTATATCATCTCGACCGGGAACGAGGCAGACCTCGACTTTACCGATTTCGCCCGCTATTTGCTGGACGATCCGGACACGCGGGTTATTGCCGGTTTTGTCGAAGGCTTCAAAGAGGCCGATAAATTTCTCGAAGTGGCAAAGCTCGCGGCCGAGCGCGGCAAGCCGATCGTCCTGATCAAAATCGGGCGTTCGGAACTGGGTGCCCAGGCGGCACGCTCGCATACCGCAGCGCTGACGGGTGCCGATGCCCGGTACGATGCGATCTTTGCCCAATACGGGGTGATTCGGGTCCAGGATTACGACGAACTCCTGGAGACGGCACACCTGCTGGCCCACACCCCTAAGCCCGGCGTGCCCGGCATCGCGGTGGTATCCCACTCGGGCGGCATCAGCTCGCTCACCGCCGACATGTGCGGTCAGGCCGGTCTCGATCTGCCGCCGCTGGGGCCGGAGGCGCGCGACGGCATCAACGCGATCCTGAAGGGCTTCGGGTGGGCGGCGAATCCTGCCGATGTGACAGGCTTTGCCAACAGTGGGTCCTTCCCGCAGATCATGGAGCATATGGTCGATGATCCCCGGATGGGAACGCTCGTCGTGGCAAGCGCCGGGGCGGACGCCCAGGCGCAGCAGGTCATCAGCCAGCGTGACCAGACCGACAAGGGTGTGGTGTTCCTGTGGACGGGAAGCCGGGACGCCAAATCTGGCCTGGCACAGCTCAAACACGCCCGGATACCGATCTTCTACACGCCGGACAAACTGGCCCGCGGCCTGCACAG
The DNA here is from genome assembly GCA_035510075.1 of Allostellaceae bacterium. Lineage (GTDB taxonomy): Bacteria > Pseudomonadota > Alphaproteobacteria > ATCC43930 > CGMCC-115725 > AP-15. Next base: position 4,727 of record DATKHX010000173.1, on the reverse strand, counting down.
CCGCCTAGCCTATCATACATGGCGCGAGCGTCGCCTGGCCGACGGCTTTGCCGCGGCCCCGTCGCGCACGGCGGCGCAGGATCAGGCCATCGCCCAGGCGCTTGGCCTGGGGCGTCCGACACTCTCGGAGTCCGAGAGCAAAGAGCTGTTGGCCGCCTGGGGTGTCGCGAATGCGCGCGAGCGCCGGGCAAATTCTGCAGAGGCCGCCGTCGCGGCCGCAGAAGAGCTCGGGTTTCCGGTGGCTCTCAAGATCGACTCGCCGGATATTCTGCACAAGACGGAGGCCGGGGTCGTTCGGCTTAACCTGCGTGATGCGGATGAAGTGCGAGCGGCCTACGCCGAGATCCTGGCCAATGCCAAGGCCTATGCGCCACAGGCTCGGATCACGGGCGTGTCGGTGCAGGAGATGGTCGCAGGCGGCGTTGAAGTCATCGTCGGCGTGTCACACGACCCGCAATTGGGCCCGGTGCTGCTGTTCGGCAGCGGCGGCGTGATGGTCGAGGTCTACAACGACGTGGCCCTGCGACGCTGCCCGATCACGCGCGCGGAAGCTGAGACGATGATCGACGAGGTCAAAGGAGCCCGGTTGCTCCGGGGCTTTCGCGGACGGCCGGCGGCGGACCTCGCCGCGCTCGCGGATACCCTGGTGCGCGTGTCGCACCTCGCCATGCACCTTGAAGGCCATTTGGTCGAGTTGGACATCAATCCGCTGATGGTGCTGCCGCGAGGTAAGGGAGTGAAAGCGGTAGACGCCCTCGTGGTGTTGCGCGGCACATAGTGGTGAAGATCTGACATATGGTGCCTCCGCTTATTGTCGTCATTCCCGCGGAAGCGGGAACCCAGAGCCTGCCCCTGGCATGAACAGGGGGCGACCAAACACTGCGCCAGCGGCCCTGGCCCCCCGCTTGCGTGGGGGTGACGAAAAAGAAGAAGTGGGAACCATCTGTCTGTCGGCTTTCATCTCTATCGCTCAAGGCATGACAATTCCGGCGACAGGCAGGCTGGGCTATTGGCGCACACTCCCCATATCCGGTTCGAGTGGGATGATGCGAAAAACGATCGCTGCGCGCGAGATCGCGGGTTCGGTTTTGCCGATATCTTGTCGGCGTTCCTCGATCCGAATAGACGGGTGGAGCGTGACGCTCGGCGAGACTATGGCGAAGAACGTTTCAGGCTCTTCGGCCGCGTCGCCGGACGGCTGTTCGTGATCGCCTACACGCGGCGTGAAACGGTGACAAGGATCATCTCCGCCCGCAAGGCAAACGCCAGGGAGAGGAGCCGGTATGGCGCGGAGTGAAGCACGCCTCGATGCGACGGGAGCCGTCACCCGGCGGCGTTCCGCCGGCCCTTGGGAGCCGGTCACACCGCGAACCGATTGGGCGCGGGTCGATGCCACCACCGAAGCGGAGATCGAACGCCAAGCCGCCTTCGATGATACCGAAGCAGCCAAGGATGCGGCGGCTTGGGTGCGGCGCGTTCGCAGGCGTGCCGGACTGTCGCAGGCCGAGTTTGCGCGCCGGATCGGCATATCTGTCGCGACAGTGCGCGGTTGGGAACAGGGCAAGCTCGTGCCGCAGGGTGCGGCCCGCGCCCTTCTGCGCGTGATCGACCGAGTGCCGGAGGCCGTGCTCGCGCTGAGTGCGAGCTAAACCACCCGAGGCCGACGCGGCCTCGAACCGGGCCGGCGGCGGACCTCGCCGCACTCGCGGACACCCTGGTCCGCGTGTCGCACCTCGCCATGCACCTTAAAGGACGCCTGCCAGAGTTGGACATCAATCCGCTGATGGTGCTGCCGCGAGGTCAGGGCGTGAAGGCGGTAGACGCCCTCGTCGTGTTCGCGGCACATACACTGCATGTGGCTGAGTGCCTGTGACCCAAAAGTTTGCACCGCCTAATTGTCGGCAGCAGCGGACCGCTTTGGAACCCACAACCGCCGCTCAGCCTTGGCGCCTTGGCGGCGCGAACCGCCCTTGATGCCCTTTCCAGACCTTGACGGCCGAAAAGGGCGGCCCCGCCGAGTTGCATGGAAGCAGCTCGTTGGTGCGAAAGATCGAGGTTCCACTATTGCGCCTTGAAGCGCAACCCTCTTTAGGGCTAACTTCGGTGCGCTCCGAAGTTTGCCATCCGCAAGCCATGTTATCTTGCTGCAGAGAGCAACTGAGCAATCGTTACCGGGTCGCGTTACGGGCGTCATGTGGTCGCGATTGCTCTTCATTAGCCGCGGAACTGCTGGGCGCTATTCAGATATGTTTGCCAGAAGCGTGGGAGATGTTGAGCGGGCCGCATCCCATTCAACACTTGGCCGGTGTTGTGCCAGGAATACCTGCTGGTCCTCTACAAGGAGCAATCGTTACTTTACGTGTGGCGGATTGGCCTCTAGATCGTACCTCCCGAATAGTACGCACTAGCTGCCGTTGCGGGAAGGAACACCGCATAATTATTATAAATGCGCGCAGCGTTGATTTATTTAGCTTTACAATCTCCTCAATCTCCGCTCATGTGACCCGGAGTGAATGGCATGGTAAAAGAACGGTTCGATTCGACTCTCCTGCGGTCGATTTACCGAAAATTAGGAAACGATTCTTCGATGCGTTAGGGATAAAACCAATGTCTGTTCGCCTCCATAGATGCGAGGGCGAAATGCGGCGCCAGCTAGACGCTGTCGTGCAAAATAGCGTGGCCTTCCTTCTCGCTCATGAAGCGGCCCACGCCCACGTGCTCGACGTCGCGCTCGAAGAGGTTGTAGATGATGTGGCGGAAACAATATTGAGACAGCGCGCCGTTTATTTAAGTACCGCTGCCATTTCACTCAATGCGCGATATGGCAAAAGCTTTAACAAAGACTTGCCCATTTACGCGCGCTCGATGAAGAAATGCTTGCCGCCTTTTTGAGCGGCGGCGCGACAGCGGTGGTCCCCCTTGTCCCCTCGCGACTCGCCCCAGGCAGCTCATTTGTAGAGCCGCCACCTTTCTGGGAGCGAACTCTGGCCGAATTCAAATTGCTAATTTGTACAGAGGATCAGAAATACGAAGAGCTTCGTCAGCAACTTCGGGCAGCGGCCGAAGGGGCGAAAAAGCCGTCGACTCAAATCATAGCCGCTTTGATTGCTGGTGGTATCGGTAAATGAGTGAGGGTTTTTATGGGGGCCGATAATCGGTGTAATTGGTGTTTTTCTCCTTATACTTTTGAAAATCGGGAAAGAGGCGTTTTGCGGCGGAGAAGGCTTGGAGAAAACTGGCGAAGAGTAAAGTACCTCGCATGCGTGTCGGATTGATGATGTGGACCTTCGACCGCATTTTTGGGTCAGGCTCTGAGAGTAAGCGCCGCGAGCCGGTGATCGCCAGTGTCACCGTGAACCGCACCGGGTTTCCCGGAGGCTCCAATCCTTGAGAGGATGGAGCGATGGAGAAGCAGAAATCGTCGGTTCGGTATGCACCTGAGGTCCGCGAGCGGGCGGTGCGGATGGTGTTGGAACACGGGGGCAGTCATGCCTCGCAATGGGAAGCGATCGCGTCGATCGCCGCGAAGATCGGCTGTTCGGGTGAGACGCTGCGCAAATGGGTGCGGCAGGCGGAGCGCGACCACGGCCTGCGGGCCGGTCCGACGAGCGCGGAGCAGGCGCGGATCAAGGCCCTGGAGCGGGAGAACCGCGAGCTGCGCCAGGTGAACGAGATCCTGCGCAAGGCCTCGGCTTATTTTGCGATGGCGGAGCTCGACCGCCGCTCGAAGCCATGATCGCCTTCATCGACGAACACCGCCCGGTCTATGGGGTCGAGCCGATCTGCCATGTGCTGCCGATCGCTCCGTCGACTTTCTACGAGCATGCCGCCCGGCGGCGCGACCCCACGCGCTTGCCGGCCCGAGGGCGGCGGGACGCGATCCTGCGATCCGAAATCCGTCGGGTCTGGGAGGGGAATTTCCGGGTCTGCGGCGTGCGCAAGGTCTGGCGGCGGCTCGGCCGGGAAGAGATCGCGGTGGCGCGCTGCACGACCGCCCGGCTGATGCGACAGATGGGGCTGTCGGGCGCGATCCGCGGCAAAGCAATAAAGACGACGATCGGCAATCCCGCCGCACCCTGCCCGCGCGACAAGAGCCTGCGCCGGCGAAGGCCGGGGTGAACCGCCAGTTCCGGGGACCGCGGCCGAATGCGCTGTGGGTGGCGGACTTCACCGATGTCGCGACCTGGCAGGGGTTTGTCGACGTTGCCTTCGTCATCGATGCCTTCGCCCGCCGCATCGTCGGCTGGCGGGTTTCGCGATCGGCCGAGACCGGCTTTGTCCTCGATGCCCTGGAACAGGCGCTCTACCACCGGCGCCCCTTCCTTCACGGCCTGGTGCACCATAGCGATCGCGGCAGTCAGTATGTCTCGATCCGCTATACCGAGCGGCTTGCCGAGGCCGGCATCGAGCCGTCGGTCGGCAGCCTCGGCGACAGCTACGACAATGCCCTGGCGGAGACGGTGATCGGGCTCTTCAAGACCGAGGTGATCCGCCGGCGGGGTCCCTGGCGCCATCCCGCGGGTCAAGCCCGCGGGCTAAAGGCCCACGAGGCGGTGGAGTTCGCTACCCTCGAGCGGGTGGACTGGTTCAACCATCGACGCCTGCTCGAGCCCATCGGCAACATTCCTCCCGCCGAAGCCGAGGCGCGCTACCATGCCCAGATCGCCGGTCCGGCCATCGCCGCCTGACCCAAGCAAAATTGCCTCCAGGAAACCCGGTGCGGTTCA
>DATKHX010000172.1:0-17003 GCA_035510075.1 Allostellaceae bacterium | reverse complement strand
GTGGCGCGGGTGAAGGCGGCGAGCATCCGCTCGCGGACATTGGCACTCGCGGCGTCGGCGGCATGGTCGGCGGTGGCGATGACGGCTTGCACCGCTTCGCCGAAGCGCGGGTCGGCGTAAGTGTCGATCCAGGCGCGGTAGGGGTTGTCGGGGGCGGCGGTTTTGGCGATCGCGCAGCCGACATCCCAATAGATCCAGAAACAGGGCAACAACGCCGCGACCAATACCTCCCACGGCTCGTGATGCGCCGCGGCGAGCAGAAAGCTCGTATAGGCGAGGCAGTCGGGGGCCGGCTCGGCCGTGGCCAGCATTCCGGGGTCGACGCCAAAGGCGCGCAGGTAATGCTCGTGCAGGGCATGCTCGACCGCGACCGCCCCCAATACCGATTGGGCGAAGGATTGCAATGTCGCGGTGTCGGGCGCCTTCGCCGCGGCGATCGCCAAGGCCCGCGAGAACTGTCCGAGATAGAGCGCGTCCTGGGTGATGTAATGCTGGAAGCGATCACGCGCCAACGTGCCCGCGGCGAGCTCGGTGTTGAACGGCAGCGCGTCGATCGCCGCGCGCAGGGCTTGCGTGCGCTGCCGGGCCTCCTCGGAAAAACGGGTCATCCGCCGATCTCTCCTCTTTTGATGCGGCAGCCCATCGCAACACCACCCTCTCTCCAAACTCGCGGCCGGTCGCTTGCGCCCGCCGAGATTGCTTCGTCGGCGCGCCTCCTCGCAATGACGCCCGGCCCAGTCATGCCCCTCCCTTCGCAGAAGCCTGTCATTGCGAGCGCAGCGACGCAATCTCCGCCCGACGCGCGTCGCCGGTTGCGATTGCGTCCGCCGCTGATTTGCGTCTATCCTGCATGCGGCGTTTTGACGCGATTGCTGGTGCCGCGTCGCTATAAGCAACATCGGATCGGGAGGATGGGAATGCTGGAGCTTCTCGAACAGCAGCGCACCTTGACCGTCAACCAGTGGAAGATCATTTCCGCCGCGATACTCGGCGACATGCTCGATTTCTTCGACTTCTTCCTGATCGGGTTTGTGCTAGCCTTTATTGTCGGGGCCTGGCACCTGACTTATGGCCAATCGGCGTGGATCCTGTTGTCGGCCGGCATCGGCGCCATCCCCGGCGCCTTTTTCTGGGGCTGGATGGCCGACAAGATCGGGCGGCGCAAGGTGTTCATCGCCACCGCGCTCAACTTTTCGATCGCCACCGGCATCATGGCGCTGACCCCGGACAAGGGCGGCTGGATCTTTCTCTCGGTCTTCCGCTTTTTCGTCGGCGCGGGTGCTGCGGGCCTGGTCGTCGTCGACCTGCCACTGGTGCAGGAATTCGTGCCTTCGTCAAAACGCGGCTGGATCGGCGGCCTGGTGACCAGCACCGTTTCGGTAGGCGGGATGCTGGGGGCGCTGTCCGGGGCCTATCTCGAACCGTTGATCGGCTGGCGCGGGCTGTTCGCCGTCGGGCTGCTACCGGCCCTGTTCACGCTGGTGATCCGCGCCTGGGTTCCGGAATCGCCGCGGTGGCTCCTCCGCAAGGGCCGGCGCGAGGAAGCGCGCCGGTCGATCGCCTGGGCCTTGCAGGTCGAGCCCGACACGATCGAATTGCCCGAAACCCTTCCCGAGACACTGCACACGCCGTGGCGCGAGCTGTTCAAATACCCGCGCAGCGTGTTCCTGACGGCACTCACCGGCCTGTCGCAGACGAGCGGCGTCGGCCTCGCGTTGTGGGCGACGACGTTGCTGGTGATGATCCTCCGGATCAAGCCCAACGAGGCGTCGTTCCTGATGATCTGGGTTGGCGTGTCGGCCTTTGTCGGCCGGCTGTTCTGCGCCGCGCTCGCCGACACGATCGGGCGCCGCTGGTCAGGGATTCTCGCCTGCACGGGCGCGGCGGTCACTCTTGTCGTCGCGGGCTACCTCGCCAATGGTTTCATCGGCGGCGTTTCGGTGTTCTGGCTGATGCTGATGGCCCACAGCTTTTTTGGTGGCGGCTCGTATGCGATCATCGCGCCCTACATGGCCGAGGTATGGCCGACCGGGCTGCGCGCGAGCGGCATGGGGTTCGGCTATGGCGTCGGCAATCTCGGCAAGATCATCAGCCCGCTCGGCCTCGCGGTGATCGTCGGCACCTCGAACTTTGTCAAGCCACAGGCGACGCTCGCCGCGATCCTACCGGCGATGGTCTTTCTCGCTTTCTGGGCGGTGCTGGCGGCACTGGCCTTCATGCTGATCGGCGTCGAAACCAAGGGGCGGTCGATCGAGGAAATCGACACCGCGATGACCAAGCGCGCGGCCTCGGTGAAGGCGTCGCCAGCGTAGCGCCGGCGAGCGGCCGCACCCGCGCGGCTGCGCTTGGACCACCTTAACGAAATTCGAGAGCCCCAACGCAGCGGAAAATCCCTTTGGCGGCCTGTCAGACCTTCACCTCGCTGACTTGGAGCACGGGCTCGATATCGGTGTAGTTGGGAATGTCGGCCATGATCGCCGGCGCATGCGGGCCGAACGCAGCTTGGAATGCTTCTGCCGAATCGAAATAAAGGTGGCCCATCGCGACGTAGGCTGGCCGTGATCCCGGCGCCGCGCCGGATAGGCCGTGCTCGACGGCAACCTCTTTGCACGCGGCACCCAGTTTCTGCTGCACCATGGGTATATGATTGTTGCAGTAATAATCCATGTCGAACTTGCTGCCGTCTCGGTTGGGATAAAACACGCTTACCTTGATCACTTTGACCCTCCTCGGATACCTACAGGTCGATTCTCGGTTATTAGGTCATCGTCAGCAGCCGGCCATAGCCGGGGATCGGCTGACGCACGCCGGCGAGGCGCAACGCGTGCCACATCATCGCCGAGGCGCTCGAAATAACCGGCTTGCCGAGATCCTGCTCCAGCGCCTCGAGCACCGGCAAGGTCGGCATGCCGGTGCCGGTCAGAAAAACGGCCTCGGCCTCGGCGCAGTCCACCATCCGCGCCAACCGATAGGCGCGCTCCGCGGTCTCGTCATAGATGTTGGTGACGCCCCGCAGATTGTCGAAATTCACGACCTCGAGCCCATGCGCCTCGAGATGCGCCTTGCCCTGCAAGGTCGTCTCGCGCGAATAGGGCGCGCCCAGCGCCAATTTTCGCACCTTCAGCCGCTCAAGCGCCCGCAGCACCGAGCCGAAGGCGGTGACGACGCGGGTCCCGGTCGATTTTTCGAGGCGCGCGAGGAGATCGGCCTCGCGCTCGCGGCCGAGGTGGTAGCTCGTCGCGGTATGCGCCAGCACGATGACGGCGGGCTCTACCAGGGCCAGCATCTCGATGCTGGCATCGATATTGTCGACCATCATCCGGTTGCGCTCGCTCTGGCCATCGAGCGAGCCGGGCACGCCGCGGGCAACCATGCGGTTAAAGTGCAGCGAGACGCCATCGGGCATCAGCGCCATCATTTCCGGCTCGACGGTCGGGTTGCCCGGCGGCACCAAAAACCCGAGCCGCGCCCGCCATCCGATCATTGCCGCCCCCCAACCGGTTCAGCCCACGGGTTCAGCCCATGCCGGATACCGACAAAGGCTCGATCTCGTACATGATGCGCACTTCGCCCGGTTGGCGGAACGGATACTTGTCCTTGTCGAGATATTTCTTGGCGAGCGAGTCGATGTGCGCGTCGGCGCCGTTTTCCTGGGCGGAAGCGATGCGGCCACGGATCTGCACATAGCGATAAGGGTTGTCGGGATCCATGATCGACAGCGCCACCGGCACCCCGGGTTTCAGGTTGCGGGCCTTGACCCGGCCCTTAGCGGTGTTCACCCGCACCTTGCCGGCCGTGTAGTCGAACCAAACGGGCGTCACCTGCGGCGTGCCGTCGGGCATGACGGTGGCGAGCTCGGCGAACGCCTTTTTCTGCTGCAGCAGATCGAGATAGTTGTCGGGGATCGATGCCATCGGTGCAGCTCCTTTCAAAAATGCCGCGGTGCGGTTGGACGCCCCCTTCCACACCCGGCAGCGGCGCTTCCGGAGCCAAACGGCGAACCGCCGCCGCGGTTCCGGCCGGCGGTGATGGCGCGGGAGCCCGAGAATGCGTTCCACCTCGATCGACCGCCTTAGCCCGTTACAGGTGTGCGTGCAGAAGGATCTGCGTCGCGGTCCAGATCATTCCGCCGATCGCTAGCGCGGCGGCGACGCCTACGCCTATGACCCATTTGATCAGCCGCAACTCGACCTGCGCCAAGTCAGTTTTCGTCGCAACATTGGAGAGGTCGAGATCCTGCGCCAGTCTCACCGCCCGGGTTACCGCCTCGGCCTGCTCGTCCGTGAACCCCGAGGCTTTGAGGTCCTTTACCAACTCGTGAGTATCGAGACTGCTGATCACAGTAAGGGACCACAGCGTTCAGCCATCCAGAAACTCTCTTTGCCCCGGTTCATGATTCTCGGGTGCCCTTGCTCGCCGTCTGAGTATCAGATGCGTTCAATGCTCTCCATTTCAAACAGGGAGCCGACCGCACCGCCTACCCGCTCCGGGGGGCGCTGGCGGGCCGGCGCTTCATCAAGGTGTTGGAGGGCCGGGTTTCATCGAGCAGCTTCCGTGCGGTCTCGCTCCCGGCGACCGGGAGCGTCTTTGGGTCGAGCAGCCCGATCTGCACCAGGACGCTCGCCTGATCCCAATAAATGTGCTCGTGGAAGAGCTTGTCGCCGCGGAAGCCGACGATCGCGACGAGCGGCACCTCGACGCGCCGCCCGGTCGGCGGCACTCCAGGCAGCATCCAGTCGATCTCGACATCGTGGGTAAACGACACCACCATTTCGTCGACGACGCGGTCGGCGCCGATCGTGCGCGAAACCGGCACCATTGCGATGTCGGCCGGGCATTTGGGGATGAAATGATCGGCGTAGAACCGCGCGAGGTCGCGCTGTCCGACCCCGCCGGTCATGACCGGGACGTGATTGACATAAGGCTCGGCGACCATCGTCGCCATCGTCGCATCGACATCGCGGGTTACGAACTCGTAACGCGTGTGAGCCTCCCACAGCGTTTCGAGGTCGTAATGCGGCCCAATCACCCGCCGCAACAGTGCTATCGACCGCGAATGCGCGAGACCGGCGGCAGCCCGGTTGTAGTTCGCGCCGCCCTTGTGCTCGAACCCGCGGCGGGTGCCGGGGTAGACATGGACGCCGACCTCCACCCGGCCGGCAAACGCCTCCTTGACCCTAGCGAGCGTGTCGGAGGGAACCGCGGGGTCGTTTTCGGCGAAATGCAGCACGGTCGGGCAGCCGAGCCGCGGCGCGAGGTTGAATAATTCGTCGACTCCACCCGCACAATAACAGACCGCGCCCTCGACCCGCCTTTCGGCGGCGGCGCGCAGCGCGGGCAAGCCGCCGCGGCCAAAGCCGAGTGCCGCGAGCTTCCCCGTGCATTCGTTGCGGCCGCGCAATGCCGCGATCGCCGCCGCGACATCATCCTCAGTGCCGAGCCCTTCCGGACAGAGCACGGCATAGCCTTCCGCGGCATAGAGATCGGCAATCGGCATCGCATCTGCGGCATTCTCATGCAACAGCACGACCCCCGGCCCGCTCCCCGCTTCGGCGACAGCGAGATAGGCGTCAAACCCGCGATCGCCTGCCCCAGCAATACGAATGACATTTGCCGACATCGTCGCCCTCGCTCTGGCTGGTCGCTCGCAGGAAATTAGCGACAAATACCCGCAGCGTCGCCATCGCGTTGCGGCGCCGGTCGCAAAATGCCCTGCGGTTCATATTGCGAACCTGCAGCGCGCCGTGGAAGCAATCGAAGTCGGGGGCTTGGCTGGGTTCTCCCTATTAGGTTAGGCGGCGCTCTTCGGTACGATCGACCGCATCGATCCCTCGCCTCCAGCGATACCGCCGGCGCCCCTCGCTGCCAGCCTGCGGCAAGGGCCGAACGTTTGCGATGCGGCCGAGGCAAAGCTCAACGCGGGTTCCGGTGACCGATTGCCCATACGTAATCAGCCACCGCGGCGAGATCGGCCTGGGATAGCTGCACGCCACCCATCGGCGGCATCGCCCCGGTGTGATTCTTGGGCTTCGGCACGCCCTGGGCGATGGTTCGGGTAATCGCCTCTACGCTGCCGTTGCCCCACAGCCACTTCCCGCTGGTCAAATCGGAACCCATCGCCGTGCCCTTCCCGTCCGTGCCGTGGCATCCCAGGCACGTGCCGCCGTCGACCTCGCCGTGAAAAATGCGATCGCCCAACGCCACCTGGTCCGGCGACGCGCCCGGCGGCACCGGCAACGGGGCCGCGCCGGCATTCGGATGGATGCCCTCCGGCGGCAGCGGATTGCCGGATGTCGCGGCTTGCGCGCCGGCGGGCGCTGGCGCCGGGGGCGCAATGCCGCTCGCCTTGTTCCCGCCCTGAAAAGAGACGCGCCAGATCCGGCCGCCCTGGTCGTCCGCAATAAAGAGTGCGCCGTCGGGCCCGACCGCGAGCCCGGTCGGACGATGTGCCGCTTGGCCCGGCTGCTTGACCGCGCCGGCGAAACCGTCCGCGAAGACGACAAAATCCCCGGACGCCTTGCCGTCGACCAATGGCTGGAACACGACGTTGTAGCCACCCTGCGGTTCCGGCGCCCGGTTCCAGGAGCCGTGAAATGCGATAAAGGCGCCGTCTTTGTAGGCGGATGGAAACTGGCCGCCCTCATAAATCAACATGTCGTTAGGCGCCCAATGAGCCGGAAATGCCGCTACCGGCGCATCCTTCTTCGCGCAGACGCCGACAGCCTTTCCACCATCGCCGCCGTATTCCGGGGCGAGGACGAGCTTGTGCTGGAAACGGTCGTAGTAGCATTCCGGCCAGCCGAAATCGTCGCCCCGCCGCAGCAGGACCAATTCCTCGGCCGGCTGTTGGGCGTTCTGCTTCAATGTGTAAAGTTTGGGCCAATTCTGCCCGAGCTGATCGCGGCCGTGCTGAGTTGCGAAAATTCTGCCCGCTGAATCAAGGGAGATGCCCTCACCGTTACGGAGACCCGTGACGAAGCGCTCCGTCGGCGAGAAACGCTGATTAAGCCGGTTGGCGTCGTAGCGCCAGGTGCCGGCACGCGTTTCCAATTCGGTGCAAGGGTTGTCGCCCGGCACGTTTGGCATGCGGTTCTGGCTCTGGCACGAATTGGTGGCGGATCCCAGGTCGACATAAAGGTTGCCCTCACGGTCGATTGCAAAGGGATGCATCGGATGATCGCCGGTCAGCGGCAACCCCGAAACGATGGTCTGCGGCGCCCCGGTCGGCACGATCCCATTCGCCGGCAGCGCGTAACGCACGATGCGATCGTTTGTCTCGGCATAGAGGTACCCGTTGTAGAGCGCGATGCCGGTTCCGCCCTTGTCGCCTTGCGCCGCGGCCGGGCCAAAGCGGACGACCTTGTCGGCGCGGCCGGCGCCTTTAGTGTCCTGCAGCGCCACCAGAAACCCGCCCGGCGGAGGCTTATCGTTGTGGTAATAGAGACCGCTCCAGGTGTTGACGTAAACAACCCCGTTCGGCGTCACTGCCATATGCCGCGCGTGGCCGAGCTTGTCGGCGAACACGGTTGCGCAAAAGCCGGGGGATAAGGTGATGCCGCCGTTCTCCCCGACGCACGCATCCGTCGATGCTGCATGAGTTGGTTGAGCCTGGGACGGTGCCCCAGTCGTCAATAACAATCCTGCCGCAAGGAGAGTCGCGGCATTTATCGTCCGCGCCCTTCGAAATTTCGCGTGAGGGTGCATTGCTGCAGGCTCCGTGAGGCAAGCGACCGTAGTTTCGGCTTGCGGTGAACGTCTGACAGCCAGCCTCGTTTCACATCAGCGAGGCGTTTGTCGCGACTCCAAGATGGAGCGCCTGCGATATGCGATTCGACCCCGGGGCAAGCGGGTCGAGTTCCTTCGATCCCGGAGCCTTGGTGCTTACCCGCTTATTGGTCAGTGGGCTGCCTTCGAGCTCGTGCTTTTTACCGCGGCAGCCTTGCTCGGCCGGCGGCCGGCGGCGTGGAAGCCGGCCTGGTCGGCCTCCTTCTGACACATGTAGGCGCCGTGCTTGGTTTTTCCGTAATATCTGTCGCCGCTCGGGTGATAGGCCTTCGTGCTGCCGAGATTGGCCCAGACGATCGCATCGCCCGGGCAGTGCGCCTTGGCCGCCGGCTCGGTGGAAAACTGATTGCTGGCAAGGCTCGACGGTGCGGTCGCCGCCGCGCGGGAGGGGGCGGTGGCCGAGGGGCGGGGAGCGGCTGTCTGCGCCTGCGCCGGTAGCGCCGCAGCCATAGCCATAAGAAAGAGAGCCGTCGCTGTGTTCGGCATGTCTTGCCACCTCCCTGATCAAATTGTCTGCTGATACAAATACCGGAGCCATCCGGCTGCGCAACCCCGCCTATGCAAAATGCCGCCGCGCTGTTCAGCTGGCGGAGCAATCCGGGTATCATCGCTCGCCATAGGGATTCTTCCCTTGGCGCAGCATCAGCCGAACCGGGGTGCCAGGCAGCTCGAGCGCCTCGCGCAACGCGTTGACGAGATAGCGGCGGTACGAATCGGGTAGCTCCCCAGGCTTGGAAGCGAACAGCGCAAAGCTCGGTGGACGGGTGTTGACCTGGGTGATGTATCGCAGTCGCAACCGGCGGCCGGCGACGAGCGGGGGCGGATGGCGTTCCTGAACGCCGGCAAGCCAGCGGTTGAGCTCGCCGGTCGGGATGCGCTTGTTCCACACCGCGTCGGCGGCGCCGACCGCATCCATCAGCGCGTCGAGGCCGTAGCCGGTCACCCCCGAGACCGGCACCAATGAGACGCCGTGCAATTGCGGCAGCGATGTCTGCAGCCGGTCGCGCAGCGCCTTGAGTGCCCCGGCCCGGTCGGCGACCGCGTCCCATTTCGTCGCCGCCAGCACCAATGCCCGGCCCTCCTCGGCGACGAGCCGGGCAATTGTCAGGTCCTGCCGCTCGAACGGCTGCAGCGCATCGAGGACCAGGGCCACGGTTTCGGCAAAGCGGATCGTGCGCAACGCGTCGGCGACCGACAGCTGCTCGATCTTGCCTTCGACTCGCGGCCGCCGGCGGATACCGGCGGTGTCGACGAGGCGGATCGGACGGCCCCGCCACCCCCAATCCACCGAGATCGCATCGCGGGTAATCCCGGCCTCGGGGCCGGTCAGCAACCGCTCCTCGCCGAGCAGACGATTGACCAGGGTCGACTTGCCGACATTCGGGCGGCCGACGATGGCGAGATGCAATCGCTTTGGGGGCTCGTTTCCGACCGTATGCCGGGGCGATCCGTGCTCGCGGCAAAACGGCGCCAGCCGCTCGTAAAGCCCGGCCAGCCCCTCGCCATGCTCGGCGGAAATCGGCACCGGGTCGCCGAGACCGAGCCGGTAGGCTTCGCCGACCCCGGCCAAAGTCGCGCGGCCCTCGGTCTTGTTGGCGACCAGCACTACCGGCTTGCCGGCTCGCCGCAGCCAGCCCGCAAAATGGCGATCGGCTTCGGTGACGCCTTCACGGGCATCGATGACGAGCAGCGCTACGTCGGCATCGGCGAGCGCGCGCTCGGTCTGCGCCTGCATGCGGCCGGCGAGCGAGGCCGGCGCCGCCTCTTCGAGACCGGCGGTGTCGATCGCACGAAAGCCGAGGTCGGCGATCCGGGCCTCGCCCTCGCGGCGGTCGCGGGTCAGTCCCGGCGTGTGGTCGACGAGCGCTGCCCGACTGCCGACGAGCCGGTTGAACAGTGTCGATTTACCGACATTCGGGCGGCCAAGGATGGCGATGGCAAAGCTCATCGGAGGGCGCCCCGGGGGATCACGATCGGCTCAGCGATAGGCGGCAAGCTCGCCGTTGTCGGTCAATATATAGAGCGTGTTGTTGGCGATCACCGGGTCGACAAAGGCGCTGCCCGGTATTTCTTCGCGCCCCAGCGGCGCCCCGGTATAGGGCGAGACCGCCAGCGCCGACCCATCCGAGGACAAGACGATCAACCGGTCGCCGCCGAGTATCGGCCCGGACCAGGCGATCGGGTCCTCCTTCTTCTTCTCATCCTCATAGCTCGGCAGCTGCCGCAGCCAGCGGACCTTGCCGTCGTCGCGCGTCAAGCACACGAGCTCGTTGTCGTTCGACAACACATAGACGTAGTCGCCCGCGACCCAAACGCCGTGAGTAGAGCCGATATCCTGCTCCCAGACGCGGTCGCCGGAGCGCAAGTCGATCGCCGCCATGCGACCGCCATGGCTCACCGCAAAAACCCGGCCCCGGTCGATGACCGGCCGGCCGCGAATGTCGGCGAGAGCGGAAACCGCGTCGACGGCGCGCGCCGACGCCAGGCTGTCGGACCACAAGGCTCGCCCGTTCTCGACCGTCAAGGCAAAAATCTCGCCCGACGAATAGCCCACCACGACCACCTCTCCTTCGACCGCCGGGCTGGCGCTGCCGACCAGCCCCGCGGCTTCCGGGATGCCGTTGTGGCCCCACAGCCGGCGGCCGTCGTCGGCGGCAAGAGCGACGAGCTCGTTCTCCACCGTCACGACGTAAACGCGGCCGTCGGCTACCGTCGGACCGCTGCGCACCGGCGCGCCGACGCCGGTTTTCCAGATCGCCTTGCCGTCCTTCGGATCGAGGGCGACAACCCGGGCGTATCCGGTAGATACAAAAAGACGCCCTTTCCAAAAGGCAATCCCACCGCCGAACCCGTTGCCGTAGTCGTCGGACGGCTTCACATCGACGCGCCAGATCACGTTCCCGTTGGATGCGTCAAAGGCGCCGACTTGGGATCCGCCATCCATCGCATAAACCCGGCCGTCGACGACGATCGGCTGCGCCAGGATTTGGGTATAGCGCGACGACCCCTCGCCGACGCTGGTTTTCCATACCTGTCTCAGGCTGGCGGGGAGCGCCAGGTGCTGCATGGCGTGGTTCGGATAGCCGCCGGGTTGCGGCCAATCGGGGTCGACCACCGGTTTCGGCAGGCTGATCGCGACCTTGGCCAAGGCGGGATCGGGCTTTACCTGGCGATCGAGACTCAGCACCGATATGCGCTCGCCGGGCAGCGGCTGCTTCTTGCTCGCAAACCAGCTGCAGCCGGCGAGCGTCATGCCGGCGAGCAGCAATGCGACAACGGCAGCTCGCAACGTCAACTGGCGAAAACCGAAGCTAGGAGGCCAGCGCTGCCGCCATTTCGGCGGCGCGAGCGCGCAGGCCGCGCGGCGCCGTCAGATCGTCGGCGAGACCCTTGTAGATTTCGAGCGCGGCTTTCTTGTCGCCGAGCTTCAGCTGTGCCGCCGCGGTCAGCTCGAGCGCCGTCGGGCGCCAAGGGACGCCGGCCGCGGTCAGCGGCGCCAACCGCCCAATCGCCGCCTTCGGGTCGGCGTCGAGGGACTCCTGCATGACCGAAAGCAGGACGGCGAGTTCGCGAAAGGTCGGACTGAGCCCGCTCGCTTCGGCGATTCGGTCATAGGCCGCGGCTGCTTTTTTGCGCTCGCCCGCCTTGGCCAGCAATGCCGCGTTCTCGAAAGACGCCAGGACGGAATAACCGCCGCCGTCTTTGTCGATCGTCGCGAACACTGTCGCTGCATCGGTGTTTTTGCCTGCCCGGGCCAACGCCAACGCGCTGGCAAAGCGCGCCGATTGCGCCTGCCGTTCAGAAAGCTGGTGGGCGCGCCAGGCGGCGATTCCCCCGGCGACGGCCAGCGCCAGGATGGCGACCGCGATGACGTAGCGTCCGTAGCGCGACCACAGCTTGAGCAGATTGTCGCGACGCAGCTCCTCGTCGATCTCGCGGAAAATTTCGCTCACGCACTAGCCTCGGCAGGCCCTCGGTGCACAGCGGCTACCATATCCGATCGCCCGAAGGGAGACAAATCGCACCGGGTGGGGCACGGGGCCGGGTTCCATCGCCGGGCTCGCCTTGACAGGGATCTTCGTTCCGTGCCTGTACCCCTCGTTTGCAACCCGGATCTGGGCTATTTGTCGGCAATGCATGCTTATCGGAGCCATACCTGCGGGGAGCTGCGCCTTGCCGATGCCGGACACCCGGCCCGGCTGTCGGGCTGGGTCCACCGCAAGCGCGATCACGGCCATCTGCTGTTCGTCGATCTGCGCGACCATCACGGGCTCACGCAGTGCGTGATCGACGCCTCCTCGCCGCTGTTCCCGACAGCCGACGGACTGCGTCTCGAAAGCGTCGTCACCGTGACTGGCCGGGTCACCGCACGCTCCGCCGACACCGTCAACCCGAAGCTCGACACCGGCGAGGTCGAGCTGGCGATCGAGGAGCTCGAAATCCAGTCGGAAGCCGAGCCGCTGCCGTTCCCGGTCAACGCCGAAGCGGAATATCCCGAGGAGATGCGGCTCGCCTACCGGTTTCTCGATCTGCGGCGCGAGCGGGTTCATGCCAACATCATGCTGCGCGCCCGGGTCATCGCCTCGATCCGGCGGCGGATGATCGAGCAGGGCTTTACCGAATTTCAGACGCCGATACTGACCGCGAGCTCGCCTGAGGGGGCGCGCGACTACTTGGTTCCGAGCCGTCTGCATCCCGGCATGTTCTATGCCTTGCCGCAGGCGCCGCAGCAATTCAAGCAGCTGCTGATGGTCGCCGGGTTCGATCGCTACTTCCAGATCGCCCCGTGTTTCCGCGACGAGGCCGGCCGGGCCGACCGCTCGCCGGGCGAGTTCTACCAGCTCGATTTCGAGATGTCGTACGTGACCCAGGACGACGTGTTCGCCGCGATCGAGCCGGTGTTGCACGGCATCTTCGAGGAATTTGGCGGCGGCCGTTCGGTCACACCGGCGCCGTTCCCGCGCATCGCCTACCGGGATGCAATGCTTCGCTACGGCACCGACAAGCCCGATCTGCGCAACCCCATCGTCATCGCCGATGCGGCGGATGTATTCCGGGGCTCCGATTTCAAGGTCTTCGCGCGGGTGATCGCGGAGGGAGAGATCATTCGCGCGATTCCGGCGCCCGGTGCTGCGACGCAGCCGCGCAGCTGGTTCGACCGCCTCAACGACTGGGCGCGCGAAGAAGGCGCACCGGGGCTCGGCTACATCGTGTTCGCGGAAGGCCAGGCGCGCGGCCCGATCGCCCGGTTTCTCGACGAGCCGCGCCTGGCGCTGCTGAAGGACATCGCCGGGGTCGGCGATGGCGATGCGGTGTTCTTCGTCGCCGGCAGCAAAACCGCGGCGGAACGGCTCGCCGGCCAGGCGCGCGCTCGCATCGGCAACGAGCTCGGGCTGATCGAGCAAGGCGCGTTCCGGTTCTGCTGGATCGTCGATTTTCCGATGTACGAGCTGAACGAGGAGAGCGGGCAAATCGAGTTCAGCCACAACCCGTTTTCGATGCCGCAGGGCGGGCTCGCGGCGCTCGAGCAGCAGGACCCGCTCGCCGTCGTTGCCTACCAGTACGACATCGTGTGCAACGGGATCGAGCTGTCCTCGGGGGCGATCCGCAACCATCGCCCCGAGATCATGTACAAGGCCTTCGCCATCGCGGGCTACACCCCGGCCGAGGTCGAGGCTCGCTTTGCCGGCATGCTCAACGCGTTCAAATATGGTGCGCCGCCGCATGGCGGCTCCGCACCCGGCATCGACCGCATCGTCATGCTGCTCGCCGACACGCCGAACATCCGCGAGGTCGTCGCCTTCCCGATGAACCAGCAAGCGCAGGATCTGTTGATGCAGTCCCCGGCCCCGGTCCCGCCCGAGCGCCTGCGGGAGCTGCATCTGCGCGTGATCCCGCCATCCGAAACGCGCTCGCGATCCTGATGCGCCGGGCCGGATGTCGGTTCCGCCACCGGTGTCGCGCACTCTCCCGGTTGGCAGCTAGAATTGTGCGGTTTCGCCACCGGGAGCATCGAATGATCGAAGATTGGCCTGCGTCGCGGCGTCTCGTCGCCGCGGGAGCCTGCGCATGATCGCGCGCGCCGTCCGCCTCGTCGTGGTCTCAGCCGGGCTCGCCCTGTTGCTGCCGCTCCCGCTGGGGGCAGTGGAAATCGTGCCGCACCGCGCCCTCTACACGATGACCCTGGGCTCGACCCGCGGCGATTCGGGCGTCGTCGGGGCGACCGGTGCGATGGATTACGAGTGGGGCGAGACCTGCAACGGCTGGACGATCGAGCAGCGCTATCGGCTCAAATTGCGCTATGCCGAGAGCGAGGACGTCGACGTCACCTCGACGTTTGTGACATGGGAATCGAAGGACGGGCTGCGTTATCGCTTCAACCAGCGGCAGACCCGCAACGGCCGGCTTGACCAGGAGATTCGTGGCGAGGCGCGGCTCGACGGAACCGGCAAGGGCGGCGTTGCGGTATTCACGAAACCCAAGGCGCAGACCCTGAAGCTGGCTCCGGGAGTGCTGTTCCCCAGCGCGCACACGATTTTGCTGATCGACAAGGCCAAGACCGGAGTGAATTTCGTCACGCGTCAGGTGTTCGACGGGGCCACCGACGAGAATGCCGTTCAGGTCTCGGCGGTGATCGGGACCAAGGTTTCCGTCGACCCGGTTTCGGCAAAGCCGAGCCTGCTGCTCGATAGGCCGGGCTGGCATATCCGGCTCGCCTTCTTTCCGGTCGATGCCAAGGCCGAGATGCCGGACTACGAGCTCGGCATGGATCTGCTCGACGACGGCGTCTCGCGCGATATGGATATCGATTACGGCGACTACACGATCCGCGCCAAGCTCGACGACATCGAGGCCTTGGGTAAGCCGAGCTGCTGATTGCGTCGCCCGCATCGGCCGACGCGCGACTAATCGCGGTTATTCCGGCCGGTGCGGGAGGCGCTGTCGGCGGGGACGGCACTGCCGAGCCCGCGCCCGCGACGCAGGGCATCGGTGCCCAATCGGTCTCGAATCGCATCAACCGCCCGTTCGAGCCGCCCTGGCCGGCCCAGCTCTTCCTCGAACAGCGTCGGCATATCGGCCTCGCGCGCGTCGACGAGCATGTCGGCGCCGATCCCGATCAACCTAAATCGCGTGGCGCTGTCGGCTTCGGCCGCGAGCAGCGGCGAGGCGATGCGGAACATGGTTTCGGCGAGCTGCGTCGGATCGGCGAGACGGCGCGAGCGGGTGCGCAGCCGAAAATCGCTGGTTTTGAGCTTCAACGTGACGGCACCGGCGGCGAGCGACGCCTCCTTCAGCTGCGCCGAGACGCGTTCGCAAAGCGGCCACAGGATTTGCGCGAGCGCCGCGGCAGCCACCTCGTCCTCGGCAAGAGTGGTCTCCGCCGAGATCGAGCGGGCGGGCATATGGGCGAGCACGGCGCGCTCGTCGATACCGCGGGCGAGGCGGGCGAGGTGCGCTCCGATCCGGCCATACCGCGCCGCGAGCTCGTGCTCGCCGAGGGCCGCGAGCTGGCCGATCAGGATGATCCCGTCGGCGGCGAGCCGGCGCTGCAATGCCCGCCCGACGCCCCACAGCAGCGACACCGGCTTGTCGGCGAAAAAGGCCGGCGCGTCGTTTCGGCCGAGGATGGCAAAGCCGCGCGGCTTGTCCAAGTCCGAAGCGATTTTGGCCAGGAGCTTGCTGTCGCTGAGCCCGATCGACAAGCTGATCCCGAGTGCGGCCTCGACTCGGCGGGCGAGGGTAGCGAGCAATTGCGCAGGTGCGGCGCGATGAAGCGCCTCGGTGCCGGACAGGTCGAGGAAAGCCTCGTCGATCGACACCGGCTCGACGAGCGGGGTGAGCTCGCGCATCTCGGCGCGCACCGCGCGGCCGACCTCGCGATACTTCGCCATATTTGGCCGGATCACTTCCGCATCGGGGCAGGCGGCCAGCGCCTTGAACATCGGCATCGCCGACCGCACTCCGTAAAGCCGCGCCACGTAGCAGCAGGCGAGCACGACACCGCGTTTGCCGCCGCCGACGATCACCGGCCGATCGGCAAGCTCCGGCCGCTCGCGCTTCTCGACGGTGGCATAGAAGGCGTCGCAATCGACATGCGCGATCGCCAGCCCGGCGAGCATCTCATGGCTGACGAGCCGCGGCGAGGCGCATTGCCCGCATCGTCCGTTGGGCGGAGGCCGCGCATAGAGCACGCTGCAGTCGCGGCACAGCGTCGTCATTTCGCGGGGTCTGCCGGCCACAACCGCGCCGCACCGCGGACGCCGCTCGCATCGCCGTGCAGCGGTGCCAATAGGCGCGTGTCGACGCGGTCGGAAAAGATGTATCGGCCCCAGCGCCGCGGCACCTCGTCATAGAGCGCGGCTATCGCGGACAACCCGCCGCCGAGCACGATCGCATCCGGGTCGATCAGGTTGACGACCGCGGCGAGGCTGCGGGCGAGCCGGTCGACGTAGCGCTCGAGGGTTGCGCGGCAGTTGCTGTCGCCCATGTCGGCGCTACGGGCTAGTTCAGCTGGGGCCAGATCCTCTCCGATATGGCGGCGATGATCCGCGGCCATTCCCGGACCCGACAGAAAAGTCTCGATGCAACCCGACCGGCCGCAATAGCAGGCGGGGCCCGGCAGCTCGTCGGAACGCGGCCAGGGGAGCGGGTTGTGCCCCCACTCGCCGGCGATTGCGTTGGCCCCGACAAGAAGGCGCCCGTCCGCGACGATCCCGCCGCCGACACCGGTTCCGAGAATGACGCCGAACACGATCCGATGACCCGCCGCCGCACCGTCCGCCGCCTCGGAGAGGGCAAAGCAGTTCGCGTCGTTGGCAAGCCGCACCGGCCGGCCGAGAGCCGCCTCGAGATCGTGCCGCAGCGCGCGGCCGTTGAGCCAGGTAGAGTTGGCGTTCTTGACCAGACCCGTCGCCGGCGAGATCGCGCCCGGCATGCCGATCCCGACCGACGCCGGCGCGCCGATTTGCCGCTCGAGGTCCGCGATCACGCAAACGATCGCCGCGATCGTGCCGCGGTAGTCGCCGGCCGGGGTCGGGATCCGGCGACGCAGCCGCACCACCCCCGAGGCGTCGATGGCGGCGCCCTCGATCTTGCTGCCGCCGAGATCGACGCCGATGCGAAAGCCCATTGTCATCGCCCTCCGACTTTTCACCGAGAGAGAGCCAAATATCTAGTGAATTGACCTGACGCTCGATGCCGGCGGTTGACGAAAGCAA